>NZ_JACSOE010000198.1:0-2603 GCF_014349115.1 Alteromonas sp. BZK5
AGTGCGTATTCCGATTTACTTGAACACCCATTCCGGTTTTATTTGAACACCTCAGATCAACGCATCGTTGGCTAGTCGATTTTTACCTTAAGTGTTCAAGTGGCGTCAATGGATGCCAGTGTTTTTCTCATTGATTCTCCTTTCAGTTTTATCCGGTGAGCGTTGTGCATCAGGCGGTCGAGGATGGCATCAGCCAGCGTGTTATCACCGATGGATTGATACCATTGATCTGTGGGTAACTGGCTGATGAGGATGGTTGAGCTGCTGCCGTGGCGGTCATCCATGATTTCCATCAGGTCGTTGCGCTGAGCCGCCTTTAACGGTTCAAGGCCCCAGTCATCCAGGATGAGCAGATTGAGTTTGGCAAGGCTCTTTAGTTTTTTGCTGTATGTGCCATCGGCTTTGGCCTGGGTGAGTTCCATGAGCAGTCGACTCACCCGGTAGTATTTCACCGTGTAGCCTTTCAGGCAGGCGGTGTTAGCGAGTGCGCAGGCGATATAGGTTTTCCCGGTGCCGCACGGCCCGGTGAGTAACAGGTTTTGTTGCCGTTGTAGCCAGTCGCATTGCAGTAATCCTGTCATCACACTTTTTTGCAGTCCGCGCGGATGCTGATAGTCGATGTCATGGGCGTTGGCCGCGAGTTTCAGTTGCGCCTGTTTAAGCAGGCGCTGTTGCTTACGGTTGTCCCGTTCATGGATTTCCTGGTCGGTCAGCAGTTGCAGGCGTTCGGCGAAGCATAAGTCCTGATATTGACCCGGTTGTTCGAGTTGCTGGCTCAGTGCTTTTGCCATGCCGCTGAGATTAAGTTGGTGCAGTTGTGACAGTGTGGTGGTTAGCATGGATTTTCTCCTTAATGGAAGCTTTGTGGTCCACGGATATTTTCGTGGTGTTGAGGGAGTGTCAGGGTGTCCTGGCTGGATTCACTGATGAGCTTGTCCTGATTGCTGTTTAAGATGTCTTTGAGTTGCTGTAAGCGATAGAGCTGATGCTGGTTAGCCAGCTTGCAGGCGATATTGAGCCGCTGCGGCGGATACTGACTGGCTAATCGCAAGGCACCCAGGCAGACACGGAACGCCTGTTGGGGATGTGGTTTACGTTTCAGCTGTGCTTTTACCCAGAGAAGCACGTCATCACCGATGTCTTTCGCCCAGTTCATCAGGCTGCCTTCGCTTACTTTGTGGTAGTGCTGATGCTGCGCAGGCATGTGTTGCGGCGTGGTGGTAAAGCCGTAACGGTCATTGCGGGGATGGCTGGCCACACGTTTGCCCTGGAAGTAGATTTCCACCAGGCGTGGCTTGGCGTGAAGCTCCACTTTTTCACTCACCAGTTGATGTGGCACCGAGTACAGGTGATTCTCATACTGCACATGGTAATCGATGTTCACCTTAGTATTGCGGATGTCGGTATATTCATAGGCATGGCGCGGCAGTGGTTTTAAGGCAGGCTTATCCAGTTCATCGAACCACTGCTGACGCGTGCCTGTCATTTGTTTGAACGGTTTATTGTTCACCTCTGTCAGCAAGGCGCGGATACACTGGTTCAGCTCATGTAGTGAGAAGAAGGTGTGATGGCGAAGCCGGGCTAATATCCATCGCTCTATGATTTGCACACCCACTTCGGCCTTGGCTTTATCTTTGGGTTTATACGGTCTGGCGGGCACAATCGCCGTATCATAATGAGCTGCCAGTTGCTGATAGGCCGGATTGATATCCGGGTCGCTCTTGCAGGCTTTAGTCACTGCACTTTTTAAGTTATCCGGCACCACCATGGTGGGTACGCCACCAAGATACTCGAAGGCCCGTACATGGCTGCCGAGCCAGTCTTGCAAGCCCTGAGTCCAGGTCGCCTCTGAGTAGTAATAACTGCTCGCGCCCATAGCTGTAACGAATATTTGTGCATACCGGATTTCACCCGTTTGCGGGTTCACGACAGGCATAGTTTGCCCTGCATAATCCACGAACAACACGTCGCCTGCCCGGTGATGCTGACGCATGGAGCGGCGTTGCTTATTCAACCACTGCAGGTAACGGTCGCAGAACTGAGAGTAACTGTAACAGCGGTTGGGGTATTGCTGGGTGTATTCTTCCCACAACAGTAGTTTGGTTACGCCCTTTCGGCTTAATTGTTTGCGCAAGTCTGCCCAATCCGGCTCCTGGAATCGTTTGGCATGGCGGGTATCGGCTTGCGGGTAAAAGCGCCGGGCTAACTGGGCATCATCCAGTTCATCCGGCAGCGGCCAGGACAAGTTCATCCCCTTGGCTTTGTTGAGCAGTGTTTGGATGCTGCCAACACTGACTTTGGTGCTGCGGTGGATCTCGCGGATACTCAATCCTGCCGAGAAATGCAGCCTTAAAACCTCTCTGATTTTACGCATTGTAATCCTTTTCAAACCTAACCCTCACTCGCCAACTAAAAGTCAGTGGTTAAGTTATCAAATTAATAGTGATTTCAATGCGTTGAAAAGATTCCGGCGTACTTGAACACCGATTCCGGAAATCAGCCCAAAACTGTACTAAATAAATCCGGAATCAGTGTTCAAATAATTCCAGAATGAGTGTTCAAGTATTTCCGGAATCGCTGTTCAGATCCGGCCGGAATATGCA
>NZ_JACSOE010000199.1:0-2578 GCF_014349115.1 Alteromonas sp. BZK5
TGCATGTTCCGGCCCATTCCGATCACCCATTTCGGTTCAATCCGATCACTGATTTCGGTCTAATCCGATCGCCTATTTCGGAGTTATCCGATCAAAAATGACGTTTTTCCGAAATCACTGATCGGAATCCCGAAATCTTCTTCTTTTTCTCATTAAATCAATTGGTAAGCTCCACTTCATCACTTTATTGAAGGAATGAGCTGCCATGGCGAGAAAGAGAACCGATATGAGAAAGATTAAAGACGTCCTGCGTCTCAAATTCGAAGTAGGATTAAGCCATCGAGACATCGGCCAATGCTTAAGTCTTGGTCCTTCAACCGTGAGTGAAATACTCTCGCGCTTTAAATCCAGTGACTTATCGTGGCCGTTGCCGGAAGCGCTAAACGATAAAACGCTCGAAGCGCAGTTGTATAGCACGGGTCCCGTTCAGCGCCAGAAACGGCTGCCTGACTTTATGCTAATGCAGCAAGAGTTGAAGCGCAAAGGCATGACTAAGCTCTTGCTGTGGGAAGAATATTGCGCCGAGGATAGTGCGTCAGCCTACGGCTACACGCAGTTCTGCGAGCACTATCAGCGGTGGCTTAAAAAGCAGAAACGCAGTATGCGACAACATCACATCGCAGGCGATAAGTTGTTTATTGACTATTGCGGACCAACGGTACCTATCATCAATCCTGATACGGGCGAAGTTCGTTATCACGCACAAATCTTCGTTGCGACCTTAGGCGCAACCAACTACACCTATGTTGAAGCTGGTCGCTCACAACGTGAAGAAGACTGGATAATGGCGCACGTAAGAACGTTCCGCCACCTTGGCGGTGTACCCCGTTTACTTGTGCCGGATAACCTGAAATCGGCCGTTACCAAAGCCCACCGCTACGCGCCTACGCTAAATGAAAACTATGCCAAAATGGCGCGGCATTATGGCTGTGCCATTGTGCCTGCACGCCCATATAAACCGAAGGATAAAGCCAAAGCAGAAAATGCGGTGCTGATTGTTGAGCGTTGGATATTAATGCGATTGCGACGTGAGAGCTTCTACACCCTAGCGGGTCTAAATGCGCGGATTAAAGTGTTAATGGCAGAGTTAAATAATCGGCCACAACGCTTATACCCAGGCTCTCGTCGTGAACAGTTTGAACTGCTCGATAAGCCAGCCTTAATGCCATTACCTGGCACCATGTATGAGTACATCGACAGTAAATGGGCGAAGGTAGGGCCGGATTACCATGTGTTGTACCAAAAGCATGCTTACTCTGTACCACACACTTTAGTGGGCAACACGGTGACCATAGAGGCAAGTGGCAGTGTGGTCAGCATCTATCATCACAATCAACTGGTAACACAGCACGCTAAATCAGCAAAAGAAGGCGGCTTCTCAACCCAAAAAGAACACATGCCGGACAGCCATGTAAAACAGCGCTTCAGTGCTGAGCGCTTACTGCACTGGGCTGAGAATATCGGTGTGGGTACCCGTGGTGTGGTGCAGTGGCACATCCATAGTCGCAAACATCCTGAGCAAGCGATTAAAAGCTGCTTAGCTATCCTAAACCTCACTAAACAACATGGTGCTGCGCGACTTGAAGCCGCTTGCCAAAAGGCATTACTGCTAGAACGCCCTCACCGGAGTGTGGTGATGAACTTACTCAAACATCATCAAGAAAGCATACCGAGCACCGCTGTTGAGCAGGATGAGCAGCCTGTCACCCATCACAATATCCGCGGCCAACATTACTATCAATAGGAAACCCCATGACACAATCTCAATTACAAGAGCAACTACGTAGCTTACGGCTTGGGCACTTCGCTCAAGCGTTACAGCAACAACAAAGCCAAGCGACAACTTACGACGAGATGAGCTTCGAAGAGCGCTTAGGATTGCTGGCACAGCATGAAATCCATTGTCGGCAAGACAGCAAAGTGAAGCGTTTACTGCGCCAGGCAACCTTGCGCTTAGAGGCTCATGCCAGCCGATTGGAATACCGTGCAGAGCGTGGCCTACGCAAAGATAAAGTCGCCACACTGTTAAGCGGCCAATACTTACATCGTGCCCATAACATTATCGTTACTGGCGCAACAGGGTGCGGAAAAACGTACTTCGCATGCGCGTTAGCCAGACAAGCCTGTGAACAACATCATACGGTGCGATATTACCGACTTGGGCAGCTTCTTGATGAACTGAATATCGGCCACGCCGATGGCAGTTACCGACAACAGCTTGCACAACTCGCTAAGAAAAAGTTGCTCATCCTGGACGACTGGGGAATGGAAAAACTGAGCGCACGTCAGGCTAATGACTTACTTGATGTGATGGAAGAGCGATACCAAAACACCAGTACCATTATCGCCAGCCAGTTACCCGTTACCGAATGGTACAAACTCATCAGTAACCCCACTGTGGCAGATGCATTACTCGACCGTTTATTGCACAACAGTCATCGAATTGAACTGGCTGGCGAATCGATGAGAAAACTAGACCAATCCGATCACTTAAGGTAAAACTGGCAGGGACGAAAAAGAAGATGAAAAAGTGATCGGATAAAACCGAAACGACCGATCGGATTCACCGAAATACGCA
>NZ_JACSOE010000200.1:0-2569 GCF_014349115.1 Alteromonas sp. BZK5
GATTGATCTGATCACCAAACGTCATGAATGTTCCTATCTTTTTTATCTTATTGATATCGCAATATTATTTGTGGGGATACCTCAGGGTCAGAGTACATTTTGACCTCATTGAAAATGTGAAAGCTACCAACCTACACGCTTTCTAGGGGCGTTCACATTGGTATTACACGAAAATTAAGGTAGAATTTCGCCCAAATTTTTTGTGTCGCTTAGCCTACCGTTATTTTGGGCAGTGTTTCGCTTGGCAATTTTTAGCACCGTCACGTTCGACCATTTATAGAAACGTCGAGTTCGGCAATGCTACCAAGTAAGGCAGAGCGATGCGCCTGATGAACAGTCAGGCAACAGGTAGCCCGATAAAACCCAACGCAGCATTTCAAATTGCGAGAAAGAGAATTTTAAGATGGGAAGAGCATTCGAAGTTCGTAAAAACGCCATGGCAAAAACTGCCGGCCAAAAAACTAAAGTTTATTCTAAATACGGTAAAGAAATTTACGTATGTGCGAAAAATGGTGGTGCCGATCCAGACACCAACCTTTCACTTCGCCGCCTAATGGAAAAGGCGAAGAAAGACCAAGTACCAAGCCACGTTATTGAAAAAGCGATTGATAAAGCCGCTGGTGGCGCTGGCGAAGATTTCCAGCCTATGCGTTATGAAGGTTTTGGCCCAGGTAACTGCATGGTCATTGTTGACTGCTTGTCTGACAATGCAAACCGCACCATCACTGAAGTACGTAACTGCTTTACTAAAACCAACGCGAAACTTGGTGCACAGGGTGCGGTATCGCATATGTTCGATCACCAAGCGGTATTCCAGTTTGAAGGTGACGACGAAGACGCTATCCTAGAAGTGCTAATGGAAGCCGACGTAGACGTAACTGATGTTGAAGTTGAAGACGGTAAAGTTACAGTTTACGCGCCACACACTGAATTCTATCAAGTAAAAACAGCGCTAACTGAAGCCTACCCAGACATTAGCTTTATTGCAGAAGAAATGAGCTGGATGCCTCAGACCGAAACTGAGATAAGCGAAGAAGACATGCCGATGTTTGAAAAATTCATGGACATGCTTAACGACTGTGATGACGTGCAAGACGTTTACCACAACGCGATTACGCCTAACTAAGTGTTCACAGTAATTAAGTTGTTTAAAATATAAAAGAAGCCCGAAATTTTGGGCTTCTAAAAAACTTTGGAAATAAATAAGCTTTTTAGCTGACATTAGTTTCATAACAACTAATTGCTCCTTGTTCATCAAGCAACAATAAAATCTCTTCTGCAAACCTTTCTAAAATGACATTCATTGTCCATTTCTTTCTACCAAATTCAGTTCCTTTGAACTGGATTGCGATTTTTAAAGTTTTATTCCTAAATGAGTTGGGCACGATAGGCTTTAATACTTCGTCAGCGTGTATAATTTTGTCAATTACTTGTTTTAACGTCACTGGTCTTTCTACAAGCTCGTTGTCATAGTATAGACTTTATGACTTACCAAGCTCGTAGATTGGAAATTTGATGACCTTTTGATATATGTTTACGCTCAATGCAATCGCAAGGCTAAGAAGGTTACTCTATGTAAGGCTTTCGACAGCACCAGAACAACTATTAGAAAAACGTAACCCTTTCCCATCTTCAGAACAGTTACTAGTCGTATAAACTAACCCATGACAGATTAGGCATAGCCTCCTTATTTCGTCAAAGTCTTGCCTATGTTTACCTAGTACAAGTTGCATACGTATCTACGTTTGAAGTTGTTAAGGAGAAAGGTCAGTGTTAATAATTAGCCGACAGTTTTTAATAGAGAGAAATTATGAATTTTTTAGCCATTAGAGTTGGTTGGATGAAAGAGTATAAGGGAATTACGCAAAGTGATTATATTATTGGCGGTGGTAAAAACCCAGAAGAGACTGGCCGCGGTGTGGAGGTGTGTAACTTTCTGACTCATACTGACGGATACGTTTACGGTAATGTTGGAGTTAAGAGAGATAATTTACCCGGTCACAAAGTTGAATTGTCCATAAATAGGTTAGGTGCTAATGATGAGGATGATTTTATTACTGATATTCCAATATTCTTTTTTGGCGGTAAACAATTTAAAGGAATAAATGAAAACCGTTTAATTGGGTACTACAAAAAAGCAATAGTGTATCGAAAATCGCAGCGACTACCAGTAGATATGGTAACGCACGAAAAAAATCAACTAAAGTACTATCGATTTAAAGCGAAAGCTGAAGATGTCGTATTATTAAAACAAGTTGATCGGACTACTAAGTTTTCGCCCACGACCCAATCGCAATGGTGTTTTACTCCAAAGAAATATATTAACGTCGTTAAAAATATCTCTTTTTCAAAAGGTTCCATAGAAAAAAACTCTCCCAGAAAGTCTGGTAGAAAAAATACACCTTATTTACAGCGTATTGAAGTTGAGCGGAAAGCTGTAGCATTAACGATAACGCATTATGAGGAGTTCTGACGTGCTCCAATAGATTCACACACCCAGTTAAGAGATAATTATCTCAACTGGAGTGTATATGAAAACCCGAAAAAGCTACTCGAAAGAATTCAAACT
>NZ_JACSOE010000201.1:0-2516 GCF_014349115.1 Alteromonas sp. BZK5
GATGGCAGAATATTGGAAGGTAACCCACCGCCACAGACCATATAATATAATACCTGTAGCGTTCTATGTTACTTTAGAGGGGAAAATCCCTAGAACCCCAAATAGCACCGATGTTGCGTTTGCTCACCTCTGACCTCGTTCTTGATGAGCCTGATGATTTTGGATTAGAAGATTTACCAGCCCTGTGTAGGATTGTTAATTGGGCAGGAATGTTGGGTTCAAGGGTTTTACTTTCGTCAGCGACTTTACCGCCAGGATTGATAGCTGCGCTCTACGATGCGTACGTGGCTGGACGGCAGCATTTTAATGAAGTTCATTTCCCTCATAATAACGAAACCGGTGTGGTGTGTGCTTGGTACGACGAAAACCATAGTGAAGTCTCACTAATACATGATCAACAAACCTTTACCCAAGCGTGCAAACGGTTTACGGATAAGCGTTTAAAAACGCTTACAAACAATGAAGACGTACTTCGCAAAGGGCAAATCGTTGCTACTAAAGCTCTACCTGCTGATACTGAAGAAGGTACGCTAGGAAGAGACAAAGGTAATGAGCGAGATCAATTTATATTTAAGTCGGTCGCTAACACTATTTCTCAAGAAATAGACCGGTTACACAACGCACATTATGTGAAAAACGAAAGTGGACAGCGAGTTTCAGTCGGGGTCGTTCGTATGGCAAATATCAACCCCATGATAGAAGTCGCAAAAAAAATTTTATCGACGTCGCCTCCAGAAAATACACAGTTTCATTTTTGTGTTTATCACTCTCAGTTTCCTCTAGCACTTCGGTCATATAAGGAGAGCCGCCTAGATAGCATTTTGACGCGATATGATGAGAATGCTTTTTGGGCACAGCCTGAAATTGCAAAGGCACTTAGCGACTCGCCGGTTACCAATCATGTTTTTGTCGTCATCGGTACCTCTGTTGTCGAGGTGGGCCGCGACCACGATTACGACTGGGCAATAGCTGAGCCAAGCTCATTAAGGTCGATTATTCAGCTAGCAGGACGTGTTCAAAGGCACCGAAAGCAGGCTCCTGCCAAACCTAATATTGTTGTCCTTGATCAAAACATCAGAGCGCTTAAAGGAGAGCGTGTTGCTTACTGTAAGCCAGGCTTTGAAACACCAGAGTTACCGCTCTCATCTAGGAAGCTCACTGACTTGGTTTCAACTGAGATAGCTAATATCTCAGCCATTCCTAGAATGGTAGAGCCTACAATGACAAAGCGTGACTTCATGAAGGATGCTTTGCCAGATAACAAGTCTGCTGCAAACTCCGTGTCGTCATTTGTGATTCAAGAGCATCGAGCAATAAGAACCGCGCTTAATGTAATAGGGGGGGATATCAACCATGAGCAGTTTTACAACTCGCCCAAGCCGGCCTCGCTTTGGTGGGACGAGTCAGCCCCTATCGATTGGAGTGCAGAGTTTATAAAGCAGACAGCGTTTAGAGAGTCCGCACCCCATGAAGAATTTACTTTGCAGTTAAGTGATACAGGTGAACTCAACTGGGGTCAAATAGACCAGACATCCTTGCCTTATTCATTCGTAAAACAAAATAACCGATTCACTACGGAAAGCTTCTCGCTCGCCAAGGGAAATTGCTGGTGGTTTGATAAATCAGCGCAAGAAATCTTTCATTACTTTGCTGAAAAAATGGATGGCGAAATCGAGAGTGTCAGCCAGAAATTAGGAGTCATAGGCTTAAGAGAGTCAAAAAGCGATAGGCCTATATGTTGGGCGTGGCATGAACAATTTGGCATTTATCAAGGGGATTAATAGGAATTATGGATATGACGCTAGCCGAAGCGATTGCAAACTACATAGAGCAGCGCAAAAAAACGAAACTTGAGCCTTTGGACAAGAAGCGCCAGAAAGTTTTGGATAAAGGGGATGAGGTAGCCATCGCTGCAGCCAACACCGAGTATCGTTCAGCGGCTTTGCCTATTGAAAAAAGCTTTGAACCAGAAGTTTGGTTAACCAACGCCGCTAAACGAGCAAAACAAATCAGTTTAGCAACGCACGCAGCTAAGTTTACGCACAGTGATGCCAAGGCGACAAGTCGATTAGTGGTCGAACAAACTGTCTTTGACGATGCTTATCTGGTTACGAGCTCTCTTAAAGAAAAGGCCATAGATGCGGTCGGCAATGCAGCTGCACTTGATGTGGCCAAACTGCTTAATCTTAAGGTTGAATATGAAAGCCTTATAGAACAAATTCGACAAGGTTCGTCGCCCGCACTTAGTGAATTTACCTCTGATGCAGCATTGCTGTCTTCTTGGATTGAGGGATTTAAAGAGGCGTTGGGTGGCAAAGAGCTAACTGTTAATAGTTTAACGAAGCAATTGTACTTCCCAGTGTCAAACGCTTCAGAGAGCGAGTATCACCTGATATGTCCTTTATTTTCCTCCGCTTTATGCCACCAACTTCATGAGAAAGTGACTTCATCACGCTATGGCACTAGCAAAGAGGTTAGGGATGCGCGTAAAGCTGGCAACTACCATAGCTCAATGG
>NZ_JACSOE010000202.1:0-2475 GCF_014349115.1 Alteromonas sp. BZK5
TGGAAAGCTGCACTCAAATGGTACAGCTCCATAGTTGACGCAGCCTGGGCCGGAGGCATATGAAATTAAATTCGTGGGGATCCCTCAGACTCTGACCCCATAATCTCACAATGCTAGTTGGTTTCGGCTTGCCATTCAGCTAATTGTTTAGCGATTTGTGCTGAGACTCGTTCGTCAACTATTGCGGCGCGTCGATTCATCTCGTGGTGCCACTGGCTGTTTTGTTTAATATGTGAAGGCACTGGCGCATGACGGTTCAAAGGACCCGGGTAATAGTATGCGTCAGCAACGTCTGAAAGCTTTTGATTCGTGCCGTCTGCAAATCGTGCTGAAATTCTGGATAAAGGGGAGTTCAATTCACTCTTTTCGTTAAGCAAAACAAGCGTAGGAGTAGAAATATCGGGTATTGTCGATGTGGAAAAGTGGGTCCATACTGTCGCAATATTTAGGTCCTTAAGTTTAGAAATAAAGGGCACAAACTCATTGAGTGCTTCTCCCCGCTTTAACGATACAGGCTGCTTTAATGTATGCATTGCGCCAAACAGAAGAATCGCTTTATCGTTTTGTTCAGCTATCTGCTTCACAGTTTTTTCATAGTTAACAATGCGTGTTTTGGTGAGAGACTGCCATTGCTCTTTGCTCAATCCTTCCCATTTAAACTCTGGTTCAGCTAGAGCTATGCGCACTTTATGGTTTGACGATGCATTGAGTAACCTTAGTTTCTGCACAAAATGTCGGTAATGCTTATATTGCCACGCCATGAAATAAATACTGTCCTGCCACAAAGGCTCTAACTCTTGCAGTGAAACCTTTGTATTGGGGTTAAGCAGATAATCATCCAACTCGGGCTGGTAATGGCTATTACCGAACTCAGTCACAATAACGTCGACTCTCTCAAAGATATCACGATCAGACAGAGCGTTGATTAAGAGCTCTGTCGGTGCTGCGGAGCCGTGTATATCACCAATTGCCACGATTTGATGTTCGCTTAATAAATGCTTAAAGGTTTGATTTACCTTGTTGTTCCCAGAATTAGCGATATGAGTTGAAGGCGAAACCTCGTTAGCAAAAGAAGTGTAAGGTAATAACACCGAACACATAACAATGACGAAAAGCGAATAAATCGAGAAAGAGTGGTAGCGCATCATATATATGAAAGAATAGTTTGTTTGTAATTGATTATCATTATTATTTATTGTAAATGAAAGGGGAGGTAAACATAAAACGGACGTTTTTACGTAATTCAATTAAAATAAAGTGGTATGAAGGTCATTGGCTTTAAAAAGGTGAATGAGTTGTAAAGTCTGCCGCTTCTCCTTTATTACGGACCAATGTCGAATTGATTCGGCTCGAGTGCTTGCGTATTCTCGACATACTTAATGAAATAACTGCTATAGGTGACAAACGTTGTGTGTGAACTTTTAGGCATGAGTGCGAACACTCCTACTGACCTATGTTTTAGTTTTACCGGGCTGACTCGCCGCGGTGGTGAAACAGGGCCGCATAAAGACGGCTGGGGCGTTGCTTTTTATGAAGGGAAGGGCGTGCGTATGTTTCACGATCCCGAGCCTTGCGCCACATCACCCATCGCAGACTTTGTTTCGAAGTTGCCTATAAAAAGCAAGAATGCGATTTGCCATATTCGTCAGGCTAATGTGGGTAACATTAACTTAGCTAACACGCATCCCTTTACTCGCGAACTGTGGGGGCGATATTGGGTGTTTGCGCACAACGGGCAACTACCTAACTTCTCACGTCGAATGGGTATTTACGAAGCAGTTGGGGACACTGATAGCGAAGAGCTTTTCTGCGATATTATGAATAACGTTAGGCAAAACCTCCCTCGAGACGCTATGCCTGAGCAGTTAGCTGAAACGTTAGTTTCACTTGCAAAGGAGTACGCTCAGCAAGGTGTATTCAATTGCTTGCTGAGCAATGGCGACTGGTTATTTACGTTCTGTAGTACAAAGTTAGCTAGCATTACCCGCAGAGCACCTTTTGGCCCCGCTTGTTTGAGTGATGTAGAGGTGGAAATTGATTTTGCAGCTGAAACCACGCCAAAAGATGTAGTGAGCATTATTGCTACTGAACCGCTAACAAACGATGAACAGTGGGATATCTACGAACGGGGTGAGTGGAAGCTATGGCAGGAAGGCGAAGTCATAGCCTCGGGTAAAGTGGATGTCCCTGAACACAAAAAAGAAGCCGATATGGTTGCACCCGATCCATCCCTTCACGACTAATCACGAATTATGGGGTCAGAGTAACTTAAATGGCCCCGCTCTCAATAAGCTCGGCGCTGAGTTAGTAACCAAGCGTAATAATGTACTCTGACCCCAATATTCAGGTTAGCTAGATCGATAATGTACTCTGACCCTGAGGGATCCCCACGAATTTAATTTCATATGCCTCCGGCCCAGGCTGCGTCAACTATGGAGCTGTACCATTTGAGTGCAGCTTTCCACTGTCGCATAG
>NZ_JACSOE010000203.1:0-2452 GCF_014349115.1 Alteromonas sp. BZK5
CAGTTTGCTTTTGTGTCAGTAGCTCAACGTGCTTTTAGAATGATTTCTGAAATAACAGTCACGCCACTAAATGGTATATTACTACCTAGCTTTTCAAGAGTGAAAGAAAAACATAACTTGACGGCTGTTTATGTAAGAGTGGTGAGGCTTGCAGCTACGATAATAGTCCCGATTTACATCGGCATAGCTGCTTTATCACAAGAAATAGTTTACTTAGTCTTCGGGCCACAATGGAGTATAAGCGCTAGCATACTTGCTATCTTGTGTTTTACCATAATACCAAATATTTTAGTTTGGTTTTTACCTGCTTTATTGATATCAAGATCCCACACCAAGGTAGCTTTTAAATCAAACTTAATTAGCACACTATCCAATTTAGTTTTCTGTAGCATTGGGGCGTCAATTTCGCTTGAATATGCTGTGATAGGACTTCTCCTGTCATTTACAGTAACAGCTCCCTTTAAATTTTTCCTAGCAAACCAGTACGTTACCGTCAAGGCATTTGATGTAATAATGGCGGCAAGTCCAGCTATTTTATCAGCTATATTTATGTATACAGCATGTTTCTTCTTATCACGAGAAGTCGACAATGATTTACCTATTTTGCTTTTAGTCCTATACAAAGGGATACTAGGGACTTTTGTTTACATCACATCAATGCTCGTTGTTTTTAGAAAGTATACTATGGACACTTTGGAGCTTTTCGTTTCAGCACTCAAAAGTAACTAACGTTTACTCCTTGCCAGACCAAAAGATATTGTACGAATAATCTTTTTTAAAAAACCTAAGGAATGATTTAAAAAACCCATTAATGTTCTCATATCAGAATAAAATTTGACATAAACGATAAGGCCACTAGATTTTTTTTTCTCAAATATTTGGTTACAATAACCAGTGGCAAATTTTTCTAGATCTCGCTGCATCAAACCTCTGATCTTTGAAGAAAAGCAAACCCTACTGTACTTGTCCTTGTAAAGAACATTTCTTTTGCATGAAAAATAATGACTGTAAAAATAGAGTTCTTTGTCGTTACTTAAGTTGTCACCGTGATGTCGCTTTAACGCTAATGGTTTTGAAAGCACTGCTACTTTAGAATTGCATGCAAACCGTAAGATGAAGTCAAATTCTTCAGAGTGTTTCAAAAAGCTATCGAATCCACCAACTAAAAGAGCATCTTTTCTACTAAACATCATCGTTGTAGCAGTACCAATAAAGTTTTCTTTTAAGAGAATTGACTGGAATTCTTCACTTTGCATTACGCGGTCGTGTATAGATTGTGCATAACGTGAATCATTATGCTTTTTGTTAGCATCATCTATTGCATCGACATAATAGTTGCAACAAATTAAACCGGAGGTTAATCCTTGAGCCTCAGCAAATTTCACTTTCGACTCTAGCATTGTGGGTAGCCATAGGTCGTCTACATCCAGAAAGGCGATCCAATCACTCGAAGCCGTCGCAATACCAACATTTCTTGCCGCTGATACACCGTGATTAACTTGGTTTACACTTGTGATCGGAACTTGCGAAGAAGCCTTAAGCTGTTCGATGACTCTCTCACTTTCATCATTAGAGCCATCATTCACTATAATTATCTCTCTGGGAAGATAAGTTTGTGTATTGATTGATTCTACCGCCTCTTGTAGAAACCTATCACCATTATAACATGGAATTACAGCACTAATATTCATGATTATCACCCATAGAATCAATAGCCAACTTTGCCAATTGCCTGTCATTTGCATCAAATGATGTATCAAAAAAGTCTTTACCTTTTGCATTGCCAGTTATTTTAAATACTTCAAAACCATATCTTTTTGCAAAATTAGAAGTTTTTTCACTGTATTCATAAATAACTTGTTTTTTAGAAAGTAAAGCCCCTATTATCATGCAATGAAAACGAGTAGAAACCAAAAACTCTGACTCTGCAATCTTCATTATGATGTTTTTCCCTTGATAAGGTTCTATTGATACTTTTTCACTATTTATACGATTCTTTATTGATAACGCTATAGAAATATCATTACTATCTTCGAAACTTAAAAGACTGATGTTATAACCAGCTTTAATAAAGTTTTTACATAGCTCACATATTTCATCTTCAAAGTCCACTTGCCGTACCCTTTGATTTCCATCTTTTTCTACTCTTGTTACAGAAATAGCGACAATTTTTGCCGTTTTTTTCACTTGATAGGGAGTCAAGTCCATCGACATCACAAGGTCTGGTATGATTTTCTTGTTTTTAACATTAATTTCATCTAAAAGCTCTAAGGAGAATTGATCTCTTACGTGCCAATAGTCAACTAAATTAGTAACCTCGCGCAATTTTGATAAATATTTTTTCTTATCTTTGAACGGTCCTAAATTTGCGCCCATCACAAAATTTTTTCCGCCTAATAACTTGTTACGCTTAAAAAGTTGAATTTTCCAATCAAATCTACGTAGATTTATC
>NZ_JACSOE010000204.1:0-2424 GCF_014349115.1 Alteromonas sp. BZK5
GTACGTAAACCGGACCTTGGTACTTGAAGCTCGAACACAATGCACAGCTTAAACATGCATCATGCTCAGGGCGTGCTTTCATATATCTACTAGAAGATTTCAGTAGCAATGACCAGCGTATTCCAATTCGATTAACAACAATGATTTCGTCATTGCTTTTCATATCTAAATTTGTAATGCGTGAAACAGGTCTTGAATTCAGAAGTCACAGAGGATAGTACATAGTGTTAATCTTTCCTATATTCAGGTTTGTGCGCCTACCATTACACAATTACCGTTAGAACACGTGGGATTGCCACTTGTTGAATTGGCGTTGGGCTTTGATAACCCCGCGAATCGAGAGTGGCTAATAATGGCGCGTTTAAACTCAGGGTAGAAAAAGGCATGAAAAAAGCACCGCTTACATAAAGTTAAGTCGGTGCTTTTGTAGCATTGAAAGGGTAATTGTCGCAGACTAGTCTGTGCAAATTTGCGGCCATTTCAGTGCGAGTGGCGCTGCATCAGCGCATTAATTTTCAGTCAGATTTAAACTGTCAACAATGTACAGCGTATTGCCATCAATCACGGTATTATTGATATCTAAATATTTTTGACCTAGTGGTGCGCCTTCTTCCGATTTTGACCAGGTGGCAAAATCATCATCGTTAAGTACACCTAAGCGACTGCCATCAATCACCCAAAGACCTTCCATTTTGTCGTGTGGGTATGCCACTTCATCCACCATATCAACGACCATTTCCAGCTTTTCAACCGGAGCAATCCCTAAGTTGGCCAGCATACCCCAACCCTGGTCGTAAACGCCGTCAGTGGCATTGTCGTTGATAACTTCTTCCAGCGTAGCACCGTCAATCACCAGGCCTAATGCATCATCCTGTGTGATAGTGCCAGCAGCGGCGACACTTTCCAGATCGGTTGCGTTACTGATGTCAATTTTATACACCTGTTTCTGGGCTGCGCCCGTTTTGCCAAAGAATGCACCATCGCGCTCTAACACTAAGAATTGCGTGTCGCTGATGGCTTTAATGGCAGAGTTGGAATTAGAGCCTTTTTCCTGTCTGTACAGATACTGTGAGATAGCGCCGGTTGCCAAATCTACCGTAACAATGCGTGTCATATCGGTTCTGTTTCTGTCGGGGTTATCCAGACTCGATTGCATAATACCTACTAAGGTGCTTTCATCTGGCGTGATGGTCAGGCCTTCCATACCGCGGTTAGCCCAACGATTGCCAAACTCAGCTGGCAGATCATACAGGTTACGATCATCTGCAGCGAAAGGGTTAATGCGTTCCAGTTCAACTCCGTCAGCGCTGTAATGCACAATGTGCGGGCCATATTCATCCGATACCCAGAAGGTACCGTCAGACACAGCGACTAAACCTTCTGAATCTAAACCGTAATCATCAAAGACTGCAGGGTTGGTATCGGCATCATAAGGTTGGGTCATGTCTGCACGGATCACTTCGCGATCTGTGTTGTAAGGTACTTCGCCCGTGCCGCCTAAGCTTGGCGTATTCGGTAAGCCGCTAATGTTGTTACCATCCCGGTCTTTTAACAGAATATCGCTGATCTTAGCAATTGAACCATTGGCCTGAACCTCGAATAAGCCAATGCGTGGCGTGTAATCCGGGGTCGGGAAAATTTTACCACTACCGTGTGGCGCTCCTTCCTGAGCAGTGCGGTATTTGGCATTAGGGCCACGGTCGGTTAACGCATAAAATTGCATTGGGTTGGTTGGGTGGCCATCAAGGTCCGAACCATATCCACCGTTACGCACTTCAAAAGTTGAGCCCGGGTAAAAAGTATTGTCCATATCGTTGCGCAGCACGGAATAAGGAAGGCGCGCGCCGCTGGTGCCAAAAGTGTCCGGGTTACAAACATAAGAGGTATCGCTGACTTCTGACGCCTCTAAAGTACCATCACTATTGGCATCCAGTCCCGAATCTATTTGCACGCCGCCCAGCCAACACTGCTCACTGCCGGTAGCCAGTTCGGTTTGTACAACCAGGCTTGTCAGACCATTGCTGCCGTCAGCGCCATTCGTCCCATCGACACCGTCATCGCCATCATCACAAGCGGTTAAAAGTGTTACAACAGATAAAGCAATAACGGATAATTTAAACTTACTCACTTATTATTCTCCCTGAAAATTAACTATTGCGAAATGCAATCAAATGAGGTTATGCATGAAACATGATCAGCTTGTGACAGTCTGATGACAGGTAAGTGACAGGTGTATAAAAGGACGTTGTTGCAAGCCCGTATTGAGTTTCTGCGCTTTAGTTATCGTTTTCACAGCAATATAGTCAATATTGGCCTGAGTCGGCAACAGAGAGACTGAAGCTCATCACTGCATAAGCCGATAGTGACAGTCTGGTTACTATTGTCTCAAGGTGCCTCCGATGCTGTTGGGCTGCTCCGTACGTA
>NZ_JACSOE010000205.1:0-2366 GCF_014349115.1 Alteromonas sp. BZK5
GTCCTAGCTCAGAAGCTATTAGTGCATATCGCGTTGGTGTTAATGAGAAAGGAATGGGGCAAATGTCAGATAGGTAGTTTGCTATATCTATTTGTGACCGGGTTTGTGCAATCTTGATAAGTTGCTCTATATCGATGGGGAGTTTTTCGGTTTTTCTATTTGCAAACGCATTAGACAGTTTGATTAAAGACGTATTAACAAAAGGTTTTAAATTTACAGCAATAGTAAAATAGTGTTCATCTACAGGTTCAATCAGAAAGTCAGCGATGCTTTTGTAAAGCATAAATCCGTTGTCTTGGCGTAGGGACAGGTTTCGCCGTGGAAGATAAGCATAGTTGCTTCTCATTGAATTGAACTCTTCAGTATCATCTTTATCTATGCATTCAATTCGTCCGGATATAGAAAACTCATCATCATCATAATCAATAAATGATGAGATTGATGTCTTTGATAGTAATGGATATTGTGAAGGGTGGGCTTTAAGTCGTTCTCCATGGACCTTCAGAGACTCAATCAAATTCTCCCCATTTAAATGCGCTAGCAAAATGTTCGGAACGCCGCAATGTAGAAATACATCTTCTATTCCTGTGCTAGAAGGAAGTTCGTTGTCAAGCTTGGCTCTACATTCCTGAAATGAATAATGCGACAAAAGGAAATTAATAACCGGGGAGACTGTCTTTAAAGGCTGAAAAGGCTTTACCTTTATTCGAGTCAGCCATTGTCCTAGTGAACTGTCTAAATTATCTTTCATAGTGATAACTTCCCGTTCCTGCTTTAAACGTACTTACTTCTTGTAAGTCACCCAAAAATTGTAAATAAGCTTGAGTCAAAACTTCGTCTTTAGCTTTGAGGTTGGGTGTGATTTCACCACCTTCGTCAAACGGTAAAATGGTATATCTCAATGTTGCATACCTACCATTTTCCCCGTATCCCACAATATCAACACGTTTAGATTCAGGTGGTATTTGATATACGGTATCAATAGTTTCGATCGGGGTATTCTCATCGAACTGGATAGTTAGAGATTTAAACCAGGGCCAATAGGTATAAGTTAAAACTTCACCTTCTTGCTTTAGGTTCGCGACGACCGCAGCTTCTTCAGTCAAGAGACTAAAAACAATCCGACCAGTAAAGAAATCTCTGATAAAAGTGGGAGATTGTTCTACTTTTGGCAGTAGGTAGAGATTACGTTTAAGTAAACCCTCCATAGACATGTAAAGACGGTATGCAAAATTTACCATCGTCCGGTCAATCTTCATGACAGCATCATCTATGTTTTGAACCCTAATGCGACGATACTTTCTTACATCATCCAATAGGTATTTGATGATTCGGTAACTAACCGAAAGGTAGTCACCGCTATGAGCTAGCTTATAGTCTTCAATTTCTGCAAGGTGAGACAGTAGTAATTGGTGCACAGCTAAATAGTCTTGCCAAAATTTCCTGTTAGGTAGTTCCTGTAATTTTAAGTATTGTTTAGTGGCTTGGGCATTGATGACATTAGAATTTTTAGAATCACGCATTGCCGCTGCTAATAAGTACTGAGCAGTAACCAGAGTATTGCACGGTATTTCGTCGAATATACTGACGCCATCAAAAGGAACGACACAAATCCCAGTCGCATTAGTGTCATATAGAAAGTTAGGGCCGTACTTCACTTCTAAAACAAGATAGGCTTGGCTGAGATGTGGTGCTTTGAAATCAAAATTTACTAGACTCGACACAGTCTTTTGAAAATTAGTATGTATAACCTTCATTTCATCTTGATCGATAAAATAGACGTACGCTCTATAGCTACCTACGCGATAGTCACTCCTTATTGACGTTTTAACAGAAAAGGTAAATTCCTCTTCTTTTGCATCTGCCATCAACGACATAAGCAATGAAGTTGAGCCAACCTGAGACACATCTTCGTTAGTAGCGTTTGCTGGCGACTTAAATGACAGTATTGCGAGAAATAAAAAGAAGTATTTCATCAATTGTATTGCCTTGATTGACCAATTTAATTTAATGAATGTATTAGTGAAGCTGTGTACTTTTTTGCACTAATACACTCGATATATCGAAAGCAATTTATTGAGGTATTTATGTCATTTTTAGCGTTAGATGTTGGTAGCGGACTTACTAAATACTTAGCAGGTAAAGATCAGTGCGGAGTGATTGAATCTGCTGTTGGTGCGGTTTCGGATGAAAATGCATTCATTATGGGAGTGCCAGACCATTTACAAATACAAGTCGGCAATAAAAATTATCTGACAGGCATCGGTGCATTAAACAACCTTGATGAAAGTAAACGTGTTGTTACAACGAAGGCCTTGTGGTGTGAGGATCGAAATCAACTCATACTCTTTTATTCTGTTGTAGCT
>NZ_JACSOE010000206.1:0-2361 GCF_014349115.1 Alteromonas sp. BZK5
GGTGACTGCGTACCTTTTGTATAATGGGTCAGCGACTTATATTTAGTAGCAAGGTTAAGTGAATAACGGAGCCGTAGCGAAAGCGAGTGTTAACTGCGCGTTTAGTTGCTAGGTATAGACCCGAAACCCGGTGATCTAGCCATGAGCAGGTTGAAGGTTGAGTAACATCAACTGGAGGACCGAACCCACTAACGTTGAAAAGTTAGGGGATGACTTGTGGCTGGGGGTGAAAGGCCAATCAAACCGGGAGATAGCTGGTTCTCCCCGAAATCTATTTAGGTAGAGCCTCGGACGAATTCCATTGGGGGTAGAGCACTGTTAAGGCTAGGGGGTCATCCCGACTTACCAACCCTTTGCAAACTCCGAATACCAATGAGAACTATCCGGGAGACACACGGCGGGTGCTAACGTCCGTCGTGGAGAGGGAAACAACCCAGACCGCCAGCTAAGGTCCCAAAATATTGCTAAGTGGGAAACGATGTGGGAAGGCATAGACAGCTAGGAGGTTGGCTTAGAAGCAGCCACCCTTTAAAGAAAGCGTAATAGCTCACTAGTCGAGTCGGCCTGCGCGGAAGATGTAACGGGGCTAAGCAATATACCGAAGCTGCGGCAGCATGTTTACATGCTGGGTAGGGGAGCGTTGTGTAAGTGGATGAAGGTGAGTTGTAAAGCTTGCTGGACATATCACAAGTGCGAATGCTGACATGAGTAACGATAATGGGAGTGAAAAACTCCCACGCCGGAAGACCAAGGTTTCCTGTCCCATGCTAATCAGGGCAGGGTAAGTCGGCCCCTAAGGCGAGGCAGAAATGCGTAGTCGATGGGAAACGGGTTAATATTCCCGTACTTATATAATCAGTGATGGAGGGACGGAGAAGGCTAGGCAAGCTTGGCGTTGGTTGTCCAAGTGAAAGTGAGTAGGCTGAAGACTTAGGTAAATCCGGGTTTTCAAGGCCGAGACACGAGACGAGCTCCCAAGGGAGTGAAGTTGTTGATGCCCTGCTTCCAGGAAAAGCTTCTAAACTTATGATTATATGAACCGTACCCCAAACCGACACAGGTGGTCAGGTAGAGAATACTAAGGCGCTTGAGAGAACTCGGGTGAAGGAACTCGGCAAAATTGTACCGTAACTTCGGGAGAAGGTACGCCTCTGTTTGTGAACACTTCGCGTGGTAAGCAAATGGAGGCCGCAGTGACCAGGTGGCTGGGACTGTTTATTAAAAACACAGCACTCTGCAAACTCGTAAGAGGACGTATAGGGTGTGACACCTGCCCGGTGCCGGAAGGTTAATTGATGGGGTTAGTTTTCGGACGAAGCTCTTGATCGAAGCCCCGGTAAACGGCGGCCGTAACTATAACGGTCCTAAGGTAGCGAAATTCCTTGTCGGGTAAGTTCCGACCTGCACGAATGGTGTAACCATGGCCACGCTGTCTCCACCCGAGACTCAGTGAAATTGAAATCGCAGTGAAGATGCTGTGTACCCGCACCTAGACGGAAAGACCCCGTGAACCTTTACTACAGCTTGGCACTGAACATTGAACCTACATGTGTAGGATAGGTGGGAGGCTTTGAAGCACAGTCGCTAGATTGTGTGGAGCCGTCCTTGAAATACCACCCTTGTATGTTTGATGTTCTAACATTGTTCCCTTATCGGGAATGTGGACAGTGTCTGGTGGGTAGTTTGACTGGGGCGGTCTCCTCCCAAATAGTAACGGAGGAGCACGAAGGTTAGCTAATCACGGTCGGACATCGTGAGGTTAGTGCAATGGCATAAGCTAGCTTAACTGCGAGACAGACACGTCGAGCAGGTACGAAAGTAGGTCATAGTGATCCGGTGGTTCTGTATGGAAGGGCCATCGCTCAACGGATAAAAGGTACTCCGGGGATAACAGGCTGATACCGCCCAAGAGTTCATATCGACGGCGGTGTTTGGCACCTCGATGTCGGCTCATCACATCCTGGGGCTGAAGTCGGTCCCAAGGGTATGGCTGTTCGCCATTTAAAGTGGTACGCGAGCTGGGTTTAGAACGTCGTGAGACAGTTCGGTCCCTATCTGGTGTGGGCGTTGGATGATTGATGGGAGCTGCTCCTAGTACGAGAGGACCGGAGTGGACGAACCGCTGGTGTTCGGGTTGTCATGCCAATGGCATTGCCCGGTAGCTATGTTCGGAACGGATAACCGCTGAAAGCATCTAAGCGGGAAGCCGGCCCAAAGATGAGTCATCCCTGACCTTTAAGGTCTGGAAGGGTTGTTATAGACGATGACGTTGATAGGCAGGGTGTGGAAGCGTTGTAAGGCGTTAAGCTAACCTGTACTAATTGCCCGAGAGGCTTAACCATACAACGCCCAAGAAGCTTT
>NZ_JACSOE010000207.1:0-2343 GCF_014349115.1 Alteromonas sp. BZK5
CAATCTTTGCCATTGCTCACGTGTACGTCTTTTTGTTGCCATCAGTAAAGTCTCCGTTAGTAAAATCTACGGAGGCTATTTTACGGAGTAGCTAAATCTGGGGAAGACGGCCTATATTGATCGCTTACGTTATTCCTAAACGCTTTGTGGGTGCATCCTTTTTCAATCTGGGAACAATTTTGAAGTGCTCTCGTAGAATATTCACTTGCTCAAGCGTATAACCGATTCTACGTCCTGTTTCAGGGTTTACCTCTGGCTTTTCAAGTAGTTTAAGGGTTATAAGTATAAAGAAGGAAACGACCCCACGACGTCGCTTCGCTCTCGTCACGGGGTTTTTAATATTAATTTAAGATATAAGAAAGAACTTGGAACTGAAGCACTAGAACAAACTAAAGTAGTTCAGCTAACTCCATGTCACTATCGTTTATAATAAGATCATCATATAGAGGCTTGTCATGGAATTCCTGATCTATTGGTTGTGACTCTATCACCTCCTGTTTTTTGTCAGTAAATATTGGCTTAGTCACGAATGTGGAATTTGCACTCTCAATAAAACTGCGCATTCGAATTACTTCAGCAGACCGATGCCGAGAAGCAAAGCTATTTAAGTGTTCATACAAATCTGGATGTGAAGCTCTAGTGATACGTAGTCTGATATTACACGATTGAAATCCATCACCGGCCTCTAGCGGATATGAGATATTGTTTAAAGCTAAGCGCATGAAAAGCCGGATTATCTCATTTCGACCCTTTCCATCTAATTTGGAAACAAGTGCAGTTATATTCGGTAACTCTTCATTATTAAGCCTAAACTTGCACATGATATCCGACATCGTTATTTACCAGAATTAGCCTTTAACGCGCCACCATATTGCAAACCTTTTCCAACTGCATCGATACCATAACTGACTACTGCATGGTGCTTAAAACGACGTTGAATGTGATCTAATAAAAGTCCTGAGGCACCACCAACTACGACGATACCATCTAGAGATGCCCCTTTACCTATGACATTAGTTATCTTGTTCGCCGCTTTTTCCATATGTGAAGCAATGAGTTTACTGGCATCGAAAGAAACAGTTTCTGACTTATGAATTGGGAAATTAAATGTTTTACCAAACATAGACAGACTTCAAGTTTCAAAAGCCTTATTAATAATAGCTGGAGAAACCTCACCAATATCGAAGACCTTACTAGAGCCGAGGTACTCTGCAATTTCATGTACGAGAACAGACATGCCAAGCTCTATAGCACCAGATAGTTTTTCATCAGGTCTCATGTTGTTAATCGATAGCCAATCAAGAGTTAAATAGCCAATATCTATAACTAGGAAGTTTTTGTTAATTAGGCTTCGCAATCCAGTTTCAGGCGATGATTCATATACGTGGTAAAGTAAACCCGCAAATGGTTGACTGACTATCCACACATTTCTTATAGCAATATGACGTTGACCAATTTTGATATTCTTGGCCATTGCTTCTAATTTTGGTTTGAGGTGCATCCGATTGACTGGAAGTGCAAGTGCTAACATGTCAATTTCATCATGAGGTTGCAACGATAGACAACCAAGAAACATTGCTAAATATTCATCGCTATCGATGTAGTTATCATTAAGTACTTCAACGCTTTTACGCTCACTAGATAAACCTACATCCGTTCCAACTTGCCACTCGTTGTCATTAACAATAACAACTGCACTTTTGCCTGTGGTAACCAGTAGACCACCCGTCAAATCACTTCTTGAACCGAGTTGTTTAGGGCGAGAGGGCATCGTCATCGAGTTCATATGCTTGCCATTGGCGCTATAAACTAATGTGGTACTGCCATATCCCACTTCAATTGAAACAATAGAAGGATGAACCTTCTCATTACTCATGATTTTTTCAGCTACTGACATCTTATACCTCGTATATACCAAAAATTCACTGGGACACAAACGTGTCACTTGGGACACAAACGTGTCCCTAAGAAAAACAAATACATTTACTTTGAAAATGAGTTGGGACACAAAAATGTCACTTGGGACACAAACGTGTCCCTAGATAAATAATAAAGTGCAAAACTAGCATGCATTGACTATTAAGAGGTCTAAATCGTGGTGTTAATGGATTTATTCAATCGCTATCAGAATAGGAGAACTAATCTTCAAGTAAGTTGTTGATAACCTACTAAGGCTTAACAAAATAACGAATAGTTCATTTAAAACAATTAGATATGTAAATTAAACTGAAATTAAATAATCTTTATATATTAGGATTAACGAAAGAATATGCATTGATGGTAACCATTATATTCAATAATAGGTTATATATAACCTACTAAGGCTTAACAAAATAACGAATA
>NZ_JACSOE010000208.1:0-2257 GCF_014349115.1 Alteromonas sp. BZK5
GGAGTATCGCTTATCCAACTGCGATGCCCAACTATAACATCATAGGTGACACCAATATTTTCTAAAATCTTTCTTAAGGATCTAAACCTTACATACCAGTCATCAAAATCTAAAAGTGCGGCGGTTGTATCACCCTTTGCCCTCCCCCAAAAATGCTCTAATGGATGAAAAGGTAATAGAAAAAGAGGCGTACATTCTAATGAATAGGAATTCAACATCAGAACCGATTCATATACCGAATACCCTAGGCTCAGTGTAGCCAACTCACCATTCCTACCACGACCGTAATTGATGATGGCACACGAATTTTTCATGGTTTCTTTATTGATGCTGATGCACTCTTCAAGATTAAGATAGCCTCCCTCAATTTCATTTCCTTCATAAATTACATGAAGATATTTGAACATATATGCGTTATGGAGTTGATCTGTATGGGTGTGCACATCGCCATCATCTACGAATAAATAGTGAAATCGCCTTTCATCTATCGCCTTGGCAATATCACATGTTTTTATTTTAGAGCGATTGCAAAATGTAGATGTAACACCTATAAACTTGCTACCTAACCTCTCGACAAGGTTTTGTAAGATTGGCTCGATTTTATCTATTATCGACTCAGGATTTTCAGAAACAGGAAGTTCTTCAGAACATTCTGACATTGGTTTTAAGCATTGTATAAACGTCAGTGAAAGTGCAAATTGCATTATTTTTCTTATTAAAAATTATTCTGAGTTAGCGGACAAGACAGAGTTTTTATACTTGCGAGCAATACGCTTTTTCTTATCGTAACTGTAGTTTATGACCGAAGATTGTAGACCAAACTCAGTATCAAACTCAGCCGTAACTACACACTGTTCATCCTTTGACAGTCTATTATAAGCTATACGGAGTTTTTCAATTAACATACATTGTTTAATATTAGCAGTGCAAGTGTCTAATTGCGATGCCGTATCATCCTCTAAAATGCTATTTTCAAAATTACTGAAACACAGAGTCCTTTCTTCTTTTTTTAGCACCTTATTTAGAAATGTATTTGTCGCCCACCTCATAGCTCTCCAGCAGTAAGCTTCATAGTTATCATCAAGTCGAGCTTCACTTAGTGCAACAGCATATTCTAACAACATGGTTTGTTTAATATCATCAAAAAAAGATAAATGTCCGTATCTCTTTTTTGCAAAATTATTAATTAGCTCGACCTTTTTTTCAAAAAGTACTTCTCGGTGACTATCCAGTAATGCGTTAGCGGTCATGATTCTTACCTTATTTTTAAGTTAAGTCCCATACATAACGCACCTTCAAAATCTTGCTACTTTTCAAGAGAGCATTTGTGCCATTAATACACTCTCATGACTTTATTTATGTGAGATGCTTGCTAATGAAAGATACAAAACATGGTCAAGAACAGATTTGGTCACAATTAGATCAAATGCTACCCAATGACGAAAACCAACACCGTGACGCTATCCAAGAAAATGAGGTTCCTACTGGATGCCCAGATAACAGTGTTCAAAAAAGAACGGGTGACGTTATCTCATCAGATAAAGCAGATGAATTTTCTTCACAGTATCAGCCGATACATGAGAAATCGGCTGAAAGTAAAACAGATATGCTAAATAAATCATCAAAGAGTACGCCGTTAGCAGAGACAAAAGATTGTGCCGGTGAGGATAGCTGCTCAGAAGGATTAAATGAGAAACAGGCTCTCGAGCCACAACCAGATAAAACCAAATCTGTTACCAAAGAATTGATACCTGAAACTGAAAGTTATGCTAAGCCAATAAAATACCGTCCGTCGATTAAAGCATTCGTTCCTCACCTTTCAGTCCTACTCCTTTCACTTGTTGTCGTTTTTTTTCCATCTATAGCGATTTCATTATTTTCTCAAAACGATTTAGAGCAACTCCCAAGTGTTATGCAAGACAACCTGGCCAGTATTGTTCAAGGTGCCATGTTATTTATAAGCGCTCTTATTATCTTCGTCGTCTTTAAGCAAAAAACATCGGGTCTAATAAGTGTTTATGGAGACTATCTAGAACACAAAAAAAGCCTGATAGGCAAAACGACCGTTCATTTTGCAGACATAAGGACGATTGAAGTCAGAAAATGCCTAGCGACCTCATACTCGTCAATAGGTGATCTTCATATCATCACTGCGAAACATCATATTGTTCTTCCCAATTTGTATGAACCTTTTCATCTAAAGTCAGCAATTCTAAAACGAAAAGAAGAACTTAATCTCTAAAAAATCAATTAAAAC
>NZ_JACSOE010000209.1:0-2218 GCF_014349115.1 Alteromonas sp. BZK5
AATTTATAGAAGTTTTTGTTACTCAGCATTTTATGCTCATCTTCGGGTTTCCGCATTAATTTTACTTTATAAAAAAATTCAGAGAAAATCGGAAAATAATTTTAATTATATGAAACAATATATAAGCTAAGATTAACCCCAAGGATAAAATAAAGACAAGGCCTAAAAAACCAAACCCTGTAAAAATCTCATCAGCACTTCTATTCTCTAAAAAAATGTTTGTAGCCGACGTTAGGTGTGTGAACGATTCTGTATCAATTTCTTTGTGATCAATAACATTAACTTTGAAATGTTGGTTAAGTTTTTTTTCTCGGATTTTATCAGCTTTAAATATTACTCGATATTTTTGCATTCCCAAATTAGATGATATGTCACTACTTCGCTGCACCCCCCTCCAGGGCGAGATCGCGAACATTATTTGATCAAATTTAACTGTTAGTTGACGACCTGGTCTGGCTATGATCATATGCTCTCTTTTTGGGAGCACCACAATGTCACTTGCCGTTTTTGCCAGCCACTTTCATTCGATAGACGAGCCTCGCCAGGCCAGTAAAATCACCTATCCGCTATTTGACGTTTTATTTCTAACTGTTGCAGCTGTGATAGCGGGTGCTGAAGGATGGGAAGACATTGAAGATTTTGGTCGCTGTCACCTGGATTGGCTTAAGCAACATGGTGATTTTAGTCTGGGTATTCCCGTGCACGATACGATTGCCCGGCTTGTAAGTCGTGTTGACCCGGGCCAGTTTCAACAGGCATTCATTGCCTGGATGCAACAAACAGAAATACTGACACAAGGTCAGGTCATCGCGGTTGATGGAAAAACGCTAAAAAGCTCTTATGACCGAACGGACAGACGTACCGCCATTCATATGGTTAACGCCTATGCGACGGCCAATGGTGTGGTACTGGGACAGTATAAAACGGATGCAAAGTCCAACGAAATCACGGCTGTTCCCGCGCTGTTGCAACTGCTTGATATTAAAGGTTGCCTGGTCAGTCTGGATGCCATGGGATGTCAAACGAGTATTGCACAAACCATCATAGACAAAGAGGCAGACTACTTACTGACGGTGAAAGCGAATCAACGAGGCTTATACACCGGATTACAAGAGGCTTTTTCCCAAACAACAGCTGACAAGCTGACGCATGTCGAACAAGGTCATGGCCGTAGGGAATATCGAGAATATCAGGTATTGCCCGCATCTGGCTTTACAACAGAACATAGCAGTTGGCCCAAACTGACTACGCTGGGTATGGCAGTTCATTACAGAGTGGATAAGCAGGGTAAACAGAGTTTGGAGTCACGTTACTATATCTGTTCGAAAACACTCAGTGCAGAGCATTTTGCCAGTGCTGTTCGCAATCACTGGGGTATCGAAAACAAAGTCCACTGGCTTCTTGATGTGGCAATGCATGAGGATGCATGTCAAATACATCGCGGTGATGCCGCTCAAAATCTCGCCTGCATAAGGCAAGTGGCACTCAATCAGCTAAAACGGGAAAAAACGAAGAAGGCCAGCATCCGACGTAAACAGCGCATTGCGGCTATGGATACTGCGTATCTTGAAAAAGTGATAACTGCTTAAAAAATGATCACGCTCTTACCCTGCACCCCCCTCATATCGGAGTAATAAAAACCATCATTGGGATCTAGTCTCAGGAATTTAAAAAAAGGATCTACAGCACCGTTCTCAGATAGATCTTGTTTAACTTGTTTTGCAACTTTCTCTATCTTCAAAGATAAGTCATGCCTTGTTGATGCTAACTCCCTACCACAAGCTTCAGAATACTTAATGCAGAGGCTCTCAAGTGCGAGTAAGAAGTGGTTTTTGCAAATTGTTAGGTGCCCTCTGTCATTGGGTAATTTACACGTCAGAAAATCACTGGTTGGTTTACGAAGTAATATTTTGTACTGTTGCGCAAAAAGATCCCTTTCTATATCATGCCAAAATTCAGGTTGATTAAACTTCGCCTTCAAATGACTATACTCTACAGTCTCCTGAAGGTAGTGGTTTGCCAAGATTGCCCCGAAAGCGTATCCTGATACCACCTCCAATGTGATCCTAGCAATTGTGCCGCCTCGAATCCCTTTAAAATTATTCCATAAAGAAGTGCTTTTTGAGATGCTGGCTATACTGGGAACTCCCAAAGCACCAACTAAAGCAGGACCAAAACCATAATGATAAATTAATAGTTCTTTTATTAACCTTCCTTC
>NZ_JACSOE010000210.1:0-2190 GCF_014349115.1 Alteromonas sp. BZK5
CACCAGCAGTAGGTGAAGCATCAACCAGATAATCCGATGAGATGCCGGTCTGTCTCACTCTCATGCAAAGGTAAGATCAACCATTTAATCCGCTTACCCCAAATATAAACGGCCCTTGTATCAGAATAGGCGGCAATGCAGGATTAGAAATAGGAGAGCCATCTTCATTAAACAGTTGCGACACTAACATCGCACGCAGTGCTTCTATTTCTCCTAACGATGCGTCAGTAGCGATATTCTGATTTAGCGGAATGTTTGAGGTGGCTTCAAGCTGTGCTTTTACCGCATCGAAGGTACCACGTACAAATGGGTCGACCATTACATAATAGGGCAAAATAGAGTCGTCTTGAGTAATAGACGCACCTACAAACGCGGCCAATTTATCACCCGAGTCATACACTAAACGCATTGACGCACCTTTAAGCGTAGCGTCGTTATCGAAATAGGCATCTTGAATACGCAAAGCAGAACCGTCGGCGTCAAATCCCTCGCTTACCTCTACATCTTTATAGTATGCGTCGGCATGCAGACTGAGCATTTGGTTGAAATCGTAGTTTACGGTTAAGTCATAAGCTTGAAGCGTTCGTTCAATGCCTAGTTCACTGCCCAAACTAAATTCGGCATCAGTAAAAGGGCTAGTATCTCCGCCATTGGGGGCGATAGAGCCAGATTTGAAAGCGATGCCCGGCTGGTCATTATACTCCATGGCTGCGCGCGCAATGATTTCAAGCTGATCGTAATTCGCTCGCCATGTTGCACGTAGTGCTTGTACTGAAACACCCTGAAGATCTTCGCTGTTGCACGGCACTTCTTCACCAAGACGGTTGTACATATTTGCATTACCGTAATAGGAATCAGCGCTACAGGCATTGTTTTCTACAATGCCGTCCATTTCGCGATAAAGACCTGCTATACGAAAACTGTGGTTGTCGTTAATAGGCTGGTTATACATGAATTCAAGTTCTTGCCCTTGCTCTGAGTTATAGCCAACCTGCACCTTGCCTTCTTGTTCGAAGGTGGGAAGATTAGAATGAATACTCACCGCACCATTGGCTGCCGCGACACCAAACAAGGTTGGCTGGGGGCCTTTTAAAACCTCTACGCGCGCTATATCAAAAAGCGCGACGCTGGCTACCGTCTTTTTACTGATATCAAAGCCATCTTGATATACCGAAATGCGAGGCGTTGCCGATACCGAAGATACGTCGTCAGTCACGCCCCGAATATTAAAAGACGGTAAGCTTACGGCCTGCTCTTGAATTTGAACGTTAGGTAAAATTCGAGAAAGCTCATCAAGTTCCATGATATTGGTGCGCTCTAAGAACTCGCTACCTATTACATCCATAGTAACAGGCACATCCATAACGGACTGCTCACGCATTTGTGCGGTTACCGTAATCTCTTCTATATAGTTATGTTCGTTTTCTGTGTCGGGCGCTACTTCTTGTGCAATTGCGGCGCTTGATAGCGCAAATGCTATTGTTGTGGCAAGCAGAGAGCGTGGATAAACCGTTCGTGGGTACAGAGGGCGCATCAAATCATTCCTTTCGTGTGCTTAGTGGGTGTTTTATGTATTTTTATAAGCAGTTCGCTAATAGATTGGCGACATTGCCTACTTCTTAGAATTATCGAAGCACAAGAATGTAGAACGCTTTTGCGAAGGTTCGATGAAGCATAGGTGACAAGTCAAAGGCACTTTTGTGACAGATGACTCTCCGGCTCTATTCCCCTAATCAGCTCTGTACCAGAGCTCAGTTGTTATTAAGCAAAGCTCTATGTAACTTTTGTTGAATAAATGCACAACAAAAGTTATCATTAATGATAACCCAATAGGAATAATGATGAAGTGGGAGATCAAGTTTCACAGAAGCGTTAAAGAGCAAATATTGGCTATGCCACCTAAAGTGCAGGCACGTTTTATACGGTTATTAGAACTTATGGAAAAGCATGGCCCGAACTTAGGGGCTCCTCATACTAATACCAGTCCACATAGGTAATTACCCTCTCAGCGAGAGTTAAAATGTTCGTAATCGCGGCGTGTTACCGCAGGTATAGTGGCTCTACATCAAGGTGACACAACAAAGAGTACGAACATTTTAAACTCGCCCTTCGGGAAGGTCTGGCAAGCTTCCTAGCTTCATTCTGGGAATTTGAAAGGGAACAGCCATTCCTGCATTCCCACGCTTCGCT
>NZ_JACSOE010000211.1:0-2168 GCF_014349115.1 Alteromonas sp. BZK5
GCTCATATCTTATAAATAGTACGTTACATGTAACTACAGCTAAATTACTGTTTTACATGGTTTTATTTGTAGTTACACTTTTGAAGATTATTGACCACTTCAAAAGCAATCTTAAATATAAAATTATTTCTTTAAATTCACATAATTAGCTATAAATAAGTTGAATTACATTGCTATTATCCACATGAGCATTACTGAGAGCCATATTCTTACGTATCAACGTAGCATTTTGTGATTGAACTTTAGCTAACATCGCTTTCAGCTCTGCCACCTCAGAACGTAGCTCTCGATTGCGCTCTTTATACTCATTTAGCTCTGTCTGCTTGGCATCACGCTGCTGCCGGATGCCCTTATTTACACCGCCTTTGATGCGCTCTAACAGGTCAGGACAATCACGATGAATCAATGCTCGACTGACACCCGCTTCCTCGGCAACAGCCGCCACACTCATTTTTCGGTGTGTTAATTGGCACCGCTATGGATCCATTCCATTGGCGGCGTAATGGACCCACCCCATTTGTGCCGTAATCGATCCACCTGATTGGCGGCGTAATAGATCCACTTTAATCTGATTTTTCCCCTCAAACTTCTGTTTAACTCGCGTATCTTTGACTGTTTTGTAGTCAGGAGAATACGCATGCCAAACCGGAGGTTTGAAATGTACCAATACCGACACATCCTCGTTCGAATGCGAATGGGCGATTCCAATCGAGCCATCGCTGACAGTGGAATCGCTGGTCGTAATAAAGTCAAAGCGATTAAGCGTATTGCATCGAAACATGGCTGGCTTGAACCCGATAGCGAACTACCTGATGATTCACAACTGGCCACTGTCTTCGGCGAGAGGCCACCCAATCCAACGACAACGTCATCTGTTGCACCATACGCGGACAAAGTGAAAAAGTGGTATCAGGATGGTGTGCAGGGCACCACAATCCATCAAGCACTGGTGGAGAAATATGGCTTCACAGGAAGCTACTGGTCTGTCATCCGTTTTTTAAAAGTCTTAGCTGAGAAGACGCCAGTTCCTACTACTGTCATGGAATTCACAGCTGGCGATACCGCACAAGTTGACTTTGGTGCAGGGCCGCTCATTGTGGATACTGAAACTGGCGAGCTTCGCAAAAGCTGGATATTTGTGATGACGCTGGCTTGGAGTCGTCACATTTACGCTGAGTTCATTCGTGACCAAAGCACCGCCACCTGGCTGGCCTGTCATCGTCGTGCGTTTGAATGGTTTAGAGGCGTGCCAAAACGCGTGGTCATCGACAATCCTAAATGTGCGATTACAAAAGCTTGCTATCACGACCCACAGGTTCAGCGCGCTTACGGTGAGTGTGCCGAAGGCTATGGATTTTTGATTGCGCCATGTCCCGTGCGTGACCCGCAGAAAAAAGGCCGTGTCGAATCTAATGTTAAGTACATCAAAAATAGCTTCGTTCCTCTGAAGGAATTCCGTAGTCTGAGTGATGCCAACGTACAGCTTAAACGTTGGTTACTGGCGGTTGCGGGAAATCGTAAACACGGCACCACCAAATGTCAGCCGCTGGAGCGCTTTACTGAGATTGAACAGGCACGACTTAAACCATTACCTGATGTGCCACCGGAGCAGGCTGTCTGGGCAAAGGTTAAGGTACACGGTGATGGTCATGTGCAATTTGAACACTGCCGTTATTCGGTGCCCTATACGCTGATTAGAGAAACGCTCTGGCTTAAAGCCAGTGACACTATGGTGCGTATTTATCAGGGGCATGAACTCAAAGCAACACATACCCGAATGCGCCATCAGGGTGGCAGAGCCACCGTTCCCGAACATCAACCGCCAGCCGCTCAGGCTTATAACATGCAGGATCCGCAATATTGCCTGACTCAGGCGAAGCGGATTGGCGAATCATGCCATGTGTTGATTAAGCGTCTGTTTGCCAGTCGCGTACTGGACAACCTGCGTGCTGCACAAGGTGTTGTGGGCCTTGCCAAACGCTACGGTGATAAACGCGTCGACGCCGCCTGCTCACGCGCGTTGACCTTCGACAATGTGCGTTACAGCGCAGTCAAACAAATCCTAGAAAAGGGGCTAGACCAGCAGCCCAATGAATCAAACGCCTTCGATACCTTAAGCGATGCTTATACCGGCGGTGGTCGATTCCATCGCGACCCAAATAAACTAC
>NZ_JACSOE010000212.1:0-2162 GCF_014349115.1 Alteromonas sp. BZK5
GTTGCGATGTTTACTATAGCCAAACCCTTTCGGACCAAGTCACTATTAACACTTTTTTGTTCGTGATTTCTCATTAATACAGGTTTGACCCGAGCATTTTTTCCGTAACTAACAACAGTAAATTGGTACCAGTTGCCAACATATGTTTGAAGGTGACCATTTACCGGCTTGAAGAATGGTTCATCCCTTACAGGAGTTGATATGTAAGCTAGTGAAAGAAATCTAAGCTGTCCTTTTGAGTCGCCAACGGTAAGTACATTATGACCATCAACGTCTAAGACTTTTCCAAAAAACGTTCTCTGTTCTTCTGCAAGTATAACAGTGGGTAATACCATGAAGATTAAAAATAAGCTTCTAAGAAGCATGTCAATCATCCTTTTTGAACTTTCTTGAACTCTTTAACCTTCAAAGAGCAAAAGATTTTTACGAATGCAATGAAACCGATTAAGTAAGACAAAACAATAAAATTGATAATCCCGGTTGCATAAAGCGTGCTGAATAAAAATGCTAGTGAGATAAAAAGCGGGTTAACATTCGCTCTATATTCTTCCCACTGTTTTGCCTGATGAGAAGCAGATTTATCGCTAATATAAACTACAGTCATCTTTTACCTCACAGGAATTGTATTAAATCTAAACAGCAGTCCATCCACTGAAAGATCAGGTAACTAGCATGTCCTTGTTGCACACCACCACGCCACATCCCCCATGAATAAGATGTTTGCCCGGAAGGGTGGGTGCATGTGCTATTAAGAGAATTCATTTTTATCTGTTCTACATGATTGGCAGACATATCACCGGTTCTAACAACTGAACCACCGACCGTTACTGAGCCTGTTGGATCAGGGGTTGTAGTACCTTCACTTAACGAGTCTCCACATCCTGCTTCTCCAACGCAAGTAGACTCATCGCTACTAGATTCTGAGTCAGGCCAAAGCTGTTGCCAGCGATACATCGACTTTTTCAAAAATGGCATTTTAGTAGGTTTACACAATGCGTCTTCACCCATAGTCTGCTCGAGCATCCCTATCCGAGAAAGAAAATACAAAGCCCTGTGAGCTATTAAAGATTTAGCTTCAACTTTGTTTGGCTCTGCACCGGTATGGCCCGTTATAGGATAGGTATATCCATAGCATCCTTGTGCCATTATCAGTTCGTCAATGGGTGAACCTGCGGATGCAGCAATGCAATCAACAGGCAAAAACGGCATTGAAAGAGGGGATGCAAACAAAATCGATTCTGGAACCATAAATGCCGCAAGTTGTGAGTCGTAGTGATGTGGAAGAGTTTCAGAAAGCCATAGAAGGTCATAAGAAACATAGCCAGAACGGTCACATGTAAACTCGTTTAATGTTTCGAGAATGTGCATGAGAGGGAAAGAAGCAAGATGCCAGGACCATGATGATTGATTATCAGCATTTTCCTCATTGCTATCGCTATTATCTTCGTTTCCTATGTTAAAACGAGAAGTAAGACCCATCTGCGAAGCAAGTTCTAACCCATTTAACTCTGGAAAACAGTAAGGTTTTTTTGTTACTGTAAGCAGGTATTTAGGTGCGTAGTAACCAGTAGTTACACCGGCTTTGGGGAGTTCACCATCTAGAATATCACCACTACATAAACAACCTCTGTCGTTCGCTCTATCTGCAGGCGCGTAACGAGTCTTACCATAAAGAGTCACGCCACCTATCTGCAGTGGGAAGACTCCTTCCCAGCACACATCAGTTATCATTGCAGTACCAATAAGGTTACTCGAAGGACAAAGGATTTCGTCAACACCTAGTCCCTCTGTTACTCCTTCCTGTGCTGATATTTTATTGCAATTGAAGATAGAAAATAGAAAGATTGCTATAAATACTTTGAAAGATTTCATAATTAACCTTTAGGTACGTTGTTAACATCAGCCACTTCAATTTTTAATTGGTTACCAACTTGGTAAGCGAGTGAGGGGATCGCTTCAATAAAAAATCTTTCTACAAGCAGTGAATTGACCTGCGATATAAAGCCAAATTCTTCTACATATTCCGCCATCTCAGAAGAAGCTGGTAATGTCGTAGAGAAAACTCTCAGATTAGGTCTTTGTTTTCTCCACTCTCTAACTTGAACAATTTGTTTTTTATCTGAAAGGTCAATAAATGCATAATTGTCAGTCAGTGGTAGATG
>NZ_JACSOE010000213.1:0-2096 GCF_014349115.1 Alteromonas sp. BZK5
GTATTAATTCAGTCCTTCACCTTTACTTTTTTTGATGATATTGAAGTTACAATAGAGCCTTAGACAGCTATGAGCGTTTAGCGGACGTTGGACATAACTTTTGCGCAAGTCCGCTTCAGACAAGAAGCGGACGTTCAAAGCCGGATTTAGGGGCGGAAAAAGCTTGGCTAAAATTGACGTTAGCCAAGCTTTTTGCGTCCAATAATAAACCGATAGTTATAAATAGAAAGATGCTACGCTTTGATAGTAGCTCCGAATTCTTTTTGACTTTGCATACTTTAATATAGTTCTGAGTCAGGAGGAAAGTCGTCTGATAATAGTGGCATTGCTACCACTAACGAATAGTTGTAATGTAACTATAGAAGCATCAAAAAAGGGCATGGACGTGTTGTATATATTTTTTTGGTTGATATTTTCAATTTTATTAGCCTTATTCGCTGCAAGTCAGAATCGAAGTGGGATAGGCTGGTTTTTCGCATCTTTAATAATTTCGCCAATTATCAGTTTAATTATATTACTCGCTGTTGGAAAGAATGAGCCAGTAGTTAACTCTTCGGAGAGCATTCAACCGATATCAAATCGAAGCAACATCTCAAGCAAGCCAGATCCAATCCCAGAAACAAAAAATTGCCCATTCTGTGCTGAGACCATCAAGAAAGCTGCAATAGTATGTAGGTTTTGTGGTCACAGTCTAAGCGCTTCCCCCTTATCTGAAAATGAGTCTCTCACAATAGTTAAAGGCTCACCGGAAGAAAAGTTAGTTGAGGGAGTTATAACCAATAATTGGGGTAAAGTTAATTCAGCTATCATGCTAGGAGCGAATCTTTCAGTAAAAAAAGATGAAATGACAATTTATGAATTAGCTGAAAATCATTCAGACGAAAGTATTCAAACTTTACTCAAAAAGCATAAACCTGAAATAAGCGAATTCCCCCAACGGGAAGAGCAACCTAAAGCCCAAAAGATACCTTTTGAGTTAAAAAATACAAGTGAAGGAAAGTTAGTGGAAGGAATTTTAACCAGCAATTGGGGGAAAGTTAACTCTGCGTTAACGTTGGGGGCTGATATATCAATAACTTTTGAAAATAAGACAATGGCAGATTTGGCAAGAGAATATAAAGACCCTAGTATTATTGCACTCATAGAAAAACAGTTATGTTCCTGATTTTCTGAATCAATCTTTGATTTTTATCTTTAGATATGGAACTGCCCAACAGTGAGAACTGGCAGGGGTCAACAGACAAACAGAAGAAGTTCAGGCTTGTGACACCAGATTTCCGTCATTGGTCAGAAACGGGCATTATAAGTTTTGGTGAAAATCTTATTGCGGTGAATATTTCATTGTGTTTAAGATGAGAAAGCTAATTTATCTAAACAAGGAATCGTAAGATAATGCGGAATAGGTTTCTGAGCGCTACCAAGCATATCAAATTTGTTAAAGCTCTTTCCATAATTACATTTGTAATCTCACTACAGGGATGTAAGCCAGAAATGATGATGAGCACTCAAGAAAAATTTGAAGAAATTTGTACAAAGTCATTGTCTGAAGCGTTGACATCTTACGCGAAATTTAGTGGATGGTCTGTAGATAATATCAATTACTTCGATGTTGAATACACCTCTGATGTAGAAAAAAACGCGGAATACAAGACAGAACAGTTTTACACCTTCTCTCTACTAGGCAAAGGGGCACAAGTTAAAAATGGATTTGGTACGCTATCGAACTCTGTAGTCGAATGTGAAGGTACAACCTCGCTGATAAACGGAGAGTATTCGGTTCCTTCGCATACAATATCTGTAGCAGTAAAGTTGGATGGTAGACGCATTGACACCATGGGCCAATTAAGTGAGTTAAATAGTCTAATTAAATAGATGCAACCACTCACTATCAAAAGGTTTAGAACCATCATAATACTAACGCACTCACTTCCACCTTCGCAATTCAATATTAGTTAAGAGAATAAGGTTTTTTAACTATTCTCATAGTGAAAAATTGAAAGTTGAGTAAAACAAAAAATTATGCAAAAAATAAAAAAAAAAGACGTCAGGAACCTAACTATTTTCACTAGATAACCCGTCGAAGATCTTGATTTCAC
>NZ_JACSOE010000214.1:0-2094 GCF_014349115.1 Alteromonas sp. BZK5
TTGTTTAAGGATGTTGATACGCTCTTGCTCGCTGTCTATTACAGCGACACCGTTGTAGCCAGAAATGCGCTTTGCGGCATGACTGGCTGCTTTAGCAAGTGTGGGTGTCATCCCCCCGCCTGCCCCAACTGGTAAGCGAACCTCTTTCCATACTGTACGCCTGATATCTCTTCCTAAATCCAGCCAGCTATCATGGGAAAGATGCGTATCAAATCGGGCGAATAGTTCATCAATGGAATAGACATAAATATCATCAGCGAATTGGCTGATAGTATCCATCATCTTGGTGCTAAGCGAATGATAAAGCGTAGTTAGAACTGGTCACCACTACGCCATGCTTTTTAATCAAATCCTTAACTTGGAAGTACGGAACAAATTTCTTAATGCCAAGCTTTTTGGCAATAGGGCAAACCGCGACTATGCAACCGTCGTTATTGCTAAGGGTGACTACGGGCTTATTTCTAAGATCAGGTCGCATCACCTTTTCAGCACTACTGTAAAAGCCAGAGGCATCGCAGAGAAAGTACATCACGCCCCAATTTTCTTATTAAGTGGCGTGTGGATCCTAACCGAACGAGTCACCACGCCCTCGAGCGAGAAATCATCCCCTTCTTTGATGAAATAGGGTTTAGCACCAACCTGAGACGAAATAAGGGCCCTTCGCTCTATATCAATTTTCTTGCAGCAAAATACCCCATTTAACACAGCCACGATGATGGACATATGCTTTACTTGTTGCGCTCTTGAGATAACAAGTATGTCGCCATCGAAAATGCCATCCAGTTCCATTGAATTCCCCTGTGCTACGCCTATCCATGTGGCAGAGGGTTTATCGATAAGCAGTTCATCTAAACTCAATTCCATTTCAATGTATTCAGCAGCAGGGCTTTCAAATCCTACCAATCCTGCTTGCGCTTTTACTGGGATAACCTTCATAACACTCTAAAGCTGTACAAATATACAGTTATTGTATTTTCAATCGATGATAGCCGTCAAATTACATTCGTTTATCTCAGGTGAAAATGATCTAAGTAATACCTTGTGAGCGCTACATTTTGTCGGTTAAAACATAAAAATTAGCACATTAACTTATGGTATAAATACTTTGGAAAGGAAGAAAACATGGAAAACACAAGTATGGAAAACACAGAAAGGAAATATGAACTCGCGGGCTTTCGTGAGCGGTTTGGCGCAGCGTTAATCGACACCGGCATACTGCTACTTATAACGACCCCATTACTTTACGGGATATATGGCGGCGCCTATTGGACATCGGGAGCGACCATAATGGGAGTTGCGGATTTTATTATCAGCTTTGTGTTCCCGTTTGTCGCTACTGTCGCGTTTTGGGTGTATAAATCAGCGACCCCGGGAAAGATTGCGCTAAACCTTTGCGTAGTCGATGCTGAAACTGGCGCTAAACCAACGTTGCAACAGGCTGTAATTCGATACTTTGCCTACATTTTATCGACCCTCCCCCTTTTCGTTGGCTACCTATGGGTGATTTGGGACCCCAAGAAACAAGCATTCCATGACAAATTAGCTAAGACCCTGGTTGTGCGTCCTCAGGAACGACGCGTCAATGACGTCAGTTTTACACGGTAGAGGTTTTAAAAATGCCGTCGTTTCCATAAGTAATGCGATAAAGAAAAAATTAAGCAAAATAGCGCGGAGCGGTGCCATCGCATGAGAGTTAACATTTCATTAGAAGACCATGTTAAGAAAAACATCGGTGGTACCTTAGTTTTTAATAATGGGTGCTGGATAGACCTCACTGAAGAGGATGGCATGTTTTGGGGTATAACCCCGTATGGTGAAACCTGGGGATGTAGCGCTGCAGGTAACGTTGTTGAATCGATTGTCAATTGGATAAGTTACTGGGACAAACCACGAACAGAAACCGGTTCATTAATTAAGCTGAAGTGATATGGATTAGTTGCCACTTAACCTGACACTTTCATAAGCAGAGCTAAATCAAATCTGAGAGTCTCTTGTGTACGTAAACCGGACCTTGGTACTTGAAGCTCGAACACAATGCACAGCTTAAACATGCATCATGCTCAGGGCGTGCTTTCATATATCTACTAGAAGATT
>NZ_JACSOE010000215.1:0-2094 GCF_014349115.1 Alteromonas sp. BZK5
GTATAAATACAATGAAGACACCGATACGTTCGGACTCTACGTCCGGTACATTTTCTAACTGGACGAAAATGACATAGTTTCATGAGCAACAGTAAAACTTAAAGCCGATATGCTTACCAACATATCGGCTGTTATCTTTCCGTAAAAAAACCTACTACTCAGTGAGTTGCGATTTGACAGAGCCAAGTGTCAGTTTGAAGACTTTTCCAGTATTTAAACACATCCCAACAATGGGGAAGCGACTCCTGCGAGGCTTAATTCCAACAATTTTAAACTCGTCATCACCTACTTTTACTTGTCTACCAAAGTCAGCCGGATTTAAACCAAATGAATGTGCGTACTTCTCAAACTCCATTCGTAATTTTACGTCTTCTGGTGACTCACCGTGACGCTGGTTATTACTAACTGCTGTCATAGTTAAGCGAACCGCCGCTTCTTCTGGAGAGTAACTTATCCGTCCTAAATCAATAACAATGCCAAATTCTTCTGATACAGACGATACGGCATCGTTAAGTTTAGTGCGTAAATCTTGTAGGTTATTTTTGTTGAACGTTGAGATTGTAGCCATAGATTTTCTCGTTTAGTGAGCTTTAAGTGCCCTGTTAATAGTGCATCTATTGTTGCACTCGTATTCACTGCCGCTATTTTGTTGTATTTGTGATGATTTCTATATTTTGCGACGTCATGAATCTGCTTTTCTTCCTTATATTCATAAAAGACAGAGAACTTTAAGAAGAAAGGTGTGTTCTTCCCTTCACCAAACTCCTGAATTGCTAAAGTCATTGGGAAAAAGTAGCGAGGATACAGCGTCATGCGACACTGGATGCATATTGAGTCAGGAGATATGCCCATGTGTATGAGAGTGAATTTTGGTTACTACCGCTGCCCTAATGCACAGCGCCGCTTTCGCAATGTAATGGATAAATTTATGTCAGCAAGGTCGACCACGTTGCTAGTGGCAACAATTGAGCCTGCGGCTTTAAGGGAGTTTCCTGCTTATGTAGAACATCAAGTACAAGGGGCCTATGTCTCTAATTTGCAAAAATACAGTCTTACCGAATCTGAAAAAGAGGAGGCGCTGGAATTTGACGACGAAGCACTTTTGGGTGGTGTTTCTGAACGACTGGTATTTACGGTTCGCAAGACTACTACGACTACGGGGGCAGAATAATGACTGTTAAGCAATTTACGCCAGATATTGCCATTACTGAGTTATCAAGCGATGTACAAGGATGGAGTAGTGTAGATGAAGTAGTCGATGATTGTGAGGTCAAGCTAACACTGGCTAAGAAGTTTTATAGCGGTGTCAGTATCATCCGTAAAGCGTTAAGAGATTACCAAGCTATCTGTAAAATCGGCTCGTCAACGGGGAAAGACTCGAGTCTATGTGTAGAGATGACAATTGAAGCTTATGCACAGGCAATTGCTGCAGGAGAAATAGACAAAGAACACCCGCTTATTATCATCACTAGCAACACGCTGGTGGAGCATTTGGTGTACGATATTTACTGCAACTATACCGTGAAAAAAGTAAAAACTTATGCTGCATCTCGAGGTATTAACCTTCACTATCTTTTGGCGAGCCCTGGTATATGTGATTCTTTTTCTGTCAAATATTTTGCTGGCGATAAGCTTTTAATCAACCCTACACTTAATTCAGACTGCACTGAGATTTTGAAAATTTCACCATCTAATCAAGCTTTAAGTGAATTCAAAACTGCGGTATTGACGACGCATCAAAAAAAACTTCCCATCATAGACATTAGTGGTGTCAGAGACGAGGAGAGCGCCAATAGAGCAAGAAATATTAAGAAAGTGGGGGCAACGTCTGCTTTTACCCCAGAGCAACACGTGATGTTAGCGACTGGTGCAACACAAGGGCAGAAACGTGTGAAACTGGCTCCGATAAAAGAATTCACCACCGATGACGTGTGGATGTACCTAGATATGTGCGGAACGGATGCACTAGATAAAGATCGTGATGGCATCAAAGACGCCTTAAAAGAGGATGGCTTTCAAGTAACGTCAGAAGACGGCTTATTCCCTTATCATTTACCAAACGCTTCTCTTATTCGAATGGTTTATGGCCAAGGC
>NZ_JACSOE010000216.1:0-2086 GCF_014349115.1 Alteromonas sp. BZK5
GAGTTTAAGACAAATTAACGCTATTTACTATCCTCTGTGACAGCTGGCTTTAAGGCTTGTTTCATGCGATTTAGGTCCAAAAACAGGAAGCAATTACGAAGTAAGTGTAGTCAAGATAAGAAAATAGGCTGATCATTGGGACTGAAAAATTCTCTCGATATGTGCAACATGATGCCTCAACACATGAGTGTTCAAGCTATATTGGCGGTGGAGCCCTTAAGCGCCAAAGTTGAAATCTCTCTGAATAACGTAATCGTCAGTTGTTATTTGTTTTGACTCAATCAGTGGCGGCGCTCTGCAAGAATTAGCGGTAATTGGTGAATCTTGCTTATCCAAATGCCAGAGTATCTTTTGGATGACGGCAGGCTCTGTAATGCATGCGATGATTTTGACATTCGCCTTTGTGCAAGCTTCGCAAATGGTAATGTCAATGTTGAATACACGTTTTAACCTCTGTGCCCATGACATGCTGCGCGCCTGGTAGGGCTTATCTGAATCTTTCAGATGCTCTGCTAAACGAGGGCTGTTCTTGCCGCGTTGTGAAGCAGTTACTTCTGCTCGTACATTGGCATTTGGCGCAAACACGCCATAAAACCGCGTCAGATTCAGTCTAGGCGGTGGTACCAAGGCAGCTAGCTTACTAATGAAGTCAATCGGCGAGAAGAATACGTGAGTCGTACCATTGCTGTAGGGTGTCTTGAGTTCGTATCTGACATTACCTGTCGTTGTGAGGCTTAAGCGTTTTTCGCTTATTGCAGGTCTTGCGATGTAACGACACAATCTTTCTAGTTTTTCTGGTTGATCTGCATCTGCGAAGACCCCTGCATGTAGGCTAAATCCAGCTATCTTTGCGAGTTGTCCTAAGTGATCAGGATCTTTTGCTTGCATGGTTTGCAAAGTAAACACTTTTTTACCAGTATCTGCACCAACTGCGATCCGGTAGCTGACCGAAGCAGCTTGCAGTGGTAACAAGCTGTCTTCATCGTTAATTGGCAAGTCCAGATAGGTATTGTCAATGTCGCGTTGAATTAGCCCTGCTTTTTCGAGATATTGTGCGATGCGCTGGCTGATGGTGTTTACCAACGCCTCCATATTGGAATGACTCGGCGCTTTGACTCGCTTAAATGTCATTTTTCCATGCTCTTGTGTGATGACACCTTCAAGGAACAGCATATGGAAATGTATATTTAAGTTAAGCGCACTACCAAAACGCTGAATGTAGGTGACTGCCCCTGTCTTAGCCTGCTTCTTCAAGTAGCCTGAACGATGGATGATGTCTGTGGAAATTGCGCGGTGAACGATTTGCAGGACGTTGCTGAGTTCTTTGGGGTATCTGGCGAGTAATAACCTTAGGGGAATAGGTAAGCTTAACACCCATTGCCTAACAGGGTAACCCTGCAATACATCATCAACCAGTAGTTTCGCACTCTCAGCCATCCTTCGAGCTCCGCAACTCGGGCAGAAACCTCTTCGCTTGCAACTGAAAGCTACAAGCTTCTCATGTTTGCAGTCATCACAGACTATGCGCAGAAATCCATGCTCAAGTCGACCACACTTAAGAAACTCTTCAAACTCTTTGATCACATGGTATGGTAATGCCTTTCCCTGAGATTGCATCATCTCGGCGAAGGCAGGGTAATGTTTCTCAACAAGTTGATAGAGCAATGTTTGCTCTGGACGATGGCGTTGATAGGTGTATTGCTCTGCAGCTAACATCAGCATCCTTGCTAATGTAAAAGTCTGTAGTGTACCTTGTTGGGCTGGTAAGTAAACTGACCAGAGTGACAGAAATTGGCAGTGGTTCGTGGTTATCTGAACGACCGGTATACGATCAGATAGCTAGTCTACAACGGAGGCTCCTCTAACGTCTGCTATTCGCTCATAGCTGCCATTAGAACCTCAATGCCTCAACGACCGCTTTACGTACATTTGAGCCGCACAGTATGTGTTTTTTTGTTAAACAACACATACTAATTATGAACATAAAAAAACCTGCATAAAGCAGGTTTTTTCTCTTTAAGCTAATGACTAAAGCGTGCTTATTGATTTGCACCAGCAACCGCTTCTTTAGCCAATTGCGTAATAC
>NZ_JACSOE010000217.1:0-2084 GCF_014349115.1 Alteromonas sp. BZK5
ATTAGATACTGATGTCGTCAAAAACCAAAGTGGGCTTATTTATGTTTATCGCAACGGTGACAGGTTTTATCACTCAATAAAAATTGACAAAGCAGACTACCCTGAGATTGAAGCTTATTACCAAACCCACCCGCTTAATAATGTTTCGACATCTCAACACGAGCAACGCCTATTTATAAAGCGTTTAGAGCAGCATGCCACAGCAAGGGTTACTATGGCATTTGCTTCTTTAAATCAATCGTATGAGGGCATGGTCTACGTAGACCCTAAGTATACAAGTTTTGACTCCATTCTTTTTCTAGCGCAAGACCAAGCAAAGATGCTGAAGAAAGGCGTGTGGAGCTTACCGGTATCTCAACAACAGGCGCCATGGTTGAAAAACATTGACTAAACAAACAGTCAGGAAGAAACCTATTAACACGTTCCTTCTTACATCAAGGACAATCTTTTGAAAAAGTTCTTAGTCGTCACGCTTTTTCTTTTCAGTACTCAACTATTTGGTACACCAAACGAAAAATTTGTCACAGTATCTCTTCCTCATGGCGTCTCTTTAGAAATCCCTCGTCTATACAGGGTGCTTAGCCAAAAGGAATCAGAATTAATCGATACTGCCACGCAATCAATAGTTGATTTAGCAGGAGTAGATCCGGTCACTTACAACAAACCCTTTTCTGCAAACTATTTCATCGACAATAAGACAGTAAGTATAGTTAATATTCTTTATTACCCAGATATCGAGTTTACACAGGCCGATATTGCAAACTTCACCCCTGAGGACATTGATGAAGTAGACAACTACTTACGAGAAAGCAACTCAGATGCTTACAAATCGATGTCAAGCTCAGTATTAGAGTGGTATGGAACAGAGCGAGTTAAATTAAATGGCTTACATGCCCTCAGAACAAGTTTCTTCAGAGATAAAATAGGTAAGAGCCAATCTAGCGTTGTCACTTTCATTAGAGTAATCAGTGCCGAAGAATCATTTAATCTGACCTTCAGTTATCAAAAAAGTCTCGAATTCTTTTTGAAGCCAATCACGGAGCGTATGATCATGTCTGTAAAGAAAAATCAATCAGTCAGCGAGGCCATCATTTCCCGCCTAGAGTAACGTTTTGTCAGTAATATGATGGTTATTTTTCTTAAAGTGCATTTGGTCTGTGCTGTTAGCCACAGTTTGTAATGTAATTAAAAAAGGAATTTAAGATGGATTTTAAAGGAAGCGATGTTAAAGAAATTAGGACGGGTCGAATCGGGACTGTTATTTGTTCCAACATAGACACAGTCGATATCCAATATGAAGGTCTTCGAAAACTTAAGTGCAAGTGGAACCAAGTTCAACTTCTTAACGACAAGGACAGGGTGAGGTTTGATAAAGCTATACAGAAAATTGCACGAGATAGTGAACTGAAATCAAAAGAGTTGGCTAAGTATTACGAAAAAAAGCCGACATTGAGCGCGGTACCACAACGACATGGTTATGTCATTTGGACTATTTTTGCAGCAATTTTAGTATTCGCTGTATTTTCTGTTAAAACACCTCCCCCAAGTCAAAGTGAGAAGATAAATACCAGTTACCGGGTCTCTACACCTGACGCCATCAGTTACAGTGATAAATCACGCTCAGCTCTTTCCGAATTAATTTCACCAACCAGTGCTTTGCATCACAAGCATAATGAGCCGTCGCTTAGCCAAATGTCATTAGCTGAACTGATTGACGCTCAGATTGCTTTGACTAGGTTAAATTATGACGGCAGTCACTTTTATACTGACCAAGACTACATGATAGCCAGCCAAGCGATTCAGGAAGAGATAACTAAGAAACTTTCCCAAATTGCCTTAGAAGGTTGGAATAGTGACTTAAATAACTTACCTACATGGAATAAATCCCAATACCCTCGAATCGGCTGTGCGGAAAACGGCAGTTGTTATGGTGACATCAGTAAAATTAATGGGATGTCGAAGACAATTAGAGTCGAGGGATATTATCGCTCTGATGGCACATACGTGAGAGGGCATTATCGCAGCAAAGGACGTTAAAACAAATAGAATGAAAAATGAAGCTTTTCACTAAATCAATCGTAGTC
>NZ_JACSOE010000218.1:0-2077 GCF_014349115.1 Alteromonas sp. BZK5
CTGCTTGTTTCTTTGACGAGAAGAGCGTACCACTTTTAGCAGTTGGCCTCCTCTTCTACACCTTTCCATGAATGTCGCACTTATTATCTGAAATCGGGACTTTATTGTGGGCGAGGCTTTTTTGCCGTCAATAAACTCGGTAACACTCACCCCGTACATGAGGGCGTCATAGATGTTCTCATTGGCCGTCAGTAGCCCTAAGTTCATCGCCGGACTAAGCTGGTGGATAACTTTATCGATAGCCGCTTCTGATAACGGGTACGTTTTTCCCTGAAAAGAAAAGGTTTGCTTGGCTAAAAATTGTCGCAAAATGGGAAGCAGGATGACTTGCTGAGTACTTTTGTTAGTATCGCCCGATAAGTTACCTCTGAGCGTCTCGCACTCAGCAGGAGGAATGAAGGTATAGCCCAAATTGGTCAGCAGCGTGAGTGCGGGAAGTTTTGCACTAAACTCTTCGTTGAAGTTGGCTGCCATTCTGCGGTTGTCTTCCATTACGTTTATGCTCTCCATTTGCTCGCACGTCAGGGCGCATGATGATTTAAGCCTAAAGATACCAAGTCCTTGCTATGAAGGCGAGTACATTACCGACGAAGAACTACTGAAGTAGCGTTCACCGGCTTTTGCTTAATTTTAACGCTCAGCCAAGGAAAGCGTTCTACCCTCATACTCATGCAGCGAAATGCCTTGCTCTGTTTTCCAGTCAACCCAGCCGTTTGAGGAACCCAGTAACAGAAAGCCGGATGCGCCACTGGGCGTTTTAAACAAGTAATCACGCTCGAACATAATGTGACTGCCTGACAGCGAGATAACACCTTTGCTTAGTAATTTTTCGCGAATTTCTACCATGCGGTTATCGGTTTTGCGCTTGGTTTCATAAGGTGCCGTCGAGCCTTTCAATACCACCATGCCCTCATTGGTATAAATCCCATTCGCATTGACTGATGCACGATTACATACAAAGAGCTGTTCAGCTTGGGTAGGTGACTGTTCAGTCAGTGGCTCAAATAGCGGATAGCCGAGTGTGGCCAATAATAAACTACCTATCTCATGAATTTCATCGCAATCAGCTTTGAGCGGAATGGGCGTATGCGGCTTTTGGCCGCCATTTCCATTTAACAGCTCATAGCGCTGGCACTGACGCGCCTTTTCAATCGACAACGATTCCAAATATAACACATGAGTTTGAGTGAGGTTGTTGGTCAGTGACACCAGCACCAAAGCACGTTCCCAATCTTTTTTCTCATCTTTGTGATGCTGAGTGAGCCTCGCACCCACATCGCCCGATTGGCCAATGTAAAGCTCATCTTTACTGTCACCAGATAATAGAAAATACAAGCCAACCTGCTTAGCCTCTGGCATCTTCACGAATTCAGCAATATCACTACGAGGCACTTCTATTAAGCGAATAATCGAAGTGGTTTGTTCTGCAATGCGGATGCCCGCAGGGTCGCCTGTAGGTAAGAAAATTTGAATGGTGCGAGGTCGCTTGAGGGTCATTATGCCACGGCCTCTGCATCCACTTTGACTCTGCGCTTGCCGGTTAACAATTGCTGCATTAGGGCTTTCTTTTCTAGTTTTAAATCAGCAAGCTGTTGTTCTAATAGCTCAATTTCTTTGTCTGCGCTGCCTAAGACAATAGCTATCTTTCGTTGCTCTTCGATTGCCGGAACATTTATTTTAAGCTTTCTAATTGCCGCTACATTTAAGACTTTTTGAGCGTTTCCTGTAGCTGTATTCAAAAGCCACTCTTGAATATAATCTGATGTTAAGTATTGCTTGATAAAATCTTTCGAATGCTCAGCTATACCTATAACAGCAAATGCACGGGTTATATTTGCTCCCTCTAGCTGTTTAGGTATTTTTAAGACTTTTCCAAGAGTTCCAACAATAGACATAACAAGATCCCCTTCTCGAAGAATTGTTCTCTTGAATTCTTGGTGAAGTTCTTTAGTAATTCTAATCATTTGGCTTTCATTAAGGGGTTCTAGGGATTTTCCCCTCTAAAAAGACTTAATCCTCTGTAGACCACACCAATAAATGGCTGCGGAGGTGGGTTACTACTTATAAGTGTGGCAAA
>NZ_JACSOE010000219.1:0-2052 GCF_014349115.1 Alteromonas sp. BZK5
GAAGACTCTGAAAAGAGCCCTTTAAAATCCGTTACTCCATACCAGTATAGAAAGTGAATTAAGAACCCTCGTGGATTATTACCTTTGAAGTGGCCAAGGGCTTTCGGTACGACAAAAGCAATTAAAATAGCCCAAAGCATTTGATCCACCAGTATACCAATTGCAAGTGCAGCTAGAATGACTCCTAATTCGTCTGCCTCGATTGGACCTACTTGTAACATCTCGTCGCAGTAACGTGGTATTTGTTTACTCATGAATAGCTTCCTCCCATAATAATCGCGTTGCTTGTTTCATCGTTACTTTTGATAAAACTTTACTTGATGACGACTTACAGGCTGTCATTTGAGGACAAATATCTCGCTCCGGGTAATGTGCACATTGAGTCTCGCCTTTCGCAACTTCAATTTTGTGTAATGCTTTGACAGTTTCACAACTATCTAGCATACAAGAGTATTCATTCTCTTTAGACTCATCACAAATTTTACCGTCACAAATAGCTATCGAACCACACACTTCTGAGGAATCAGAACAAATGATGGTTGCGCACGCCTGCTTGATGTCGTTGCTCAAAATAGGTGTCGTGTTCGCACTATTATCTGCTTCATTTTTAGAATTGCTGGTGGGTTTGTAAATATCCATCGCAGCGGTTGGCGTCCACCATACATACTGCATTGAAGGTTCGATATCTACGAAATCGTTATCATTAACAACGCGGGTTTGGGTGGAGTAAAGCCCTTGTTGCTGATAGGCTTCTTTAAATACAAATGGCGTATCCTGTTCTTCAACAATGGGGCGTTGCGGTATATCTTTTACATTTGCATCCTTCATCATTGAACATCCTTGTAATGACAAGCATAGAGCGAAGAAAACGAAAACCGATTTAATCATAGTCGTACCTATTTATTGTGTAACAATCGAGATGGTTTGGGGCCTGGTGTAATTTGATTTAGTAGCAGTATTTCTGGTTTTCGATAACCTTACGAACTGTTCAAACGAGTAAATGCCATTCAGCGGTATAGCATTTGTTAATTCCCACTGTTTTGCATACTTTTGGCTATAAGAAAGCACACGAGCTGCATATTTTTGGCCTTTCTCTGAATTTGCATCACCATGCGAATAGCAAGCAAATACATCAGTTACTGAGTCGTATCTTCTACACCATTTGAGTACTTTTGATGCTGCCTGCAAATTTATATGTGGGTCTAATAAGCTTGTATAATCATCAACAATGTTGGGGTTGGCCATTATATTGACCTGCATCATCCCAATACCGATATTTGTATAACCGGCATTTAGAAGTTGCTCAAGAATGGCTGTAGCCTCAATCTTAGATTCTGGATAAAACCCTTCATGCTTTAATTGACCAATAGCGTTATCGTAACCAAGACTAATAGCAAAAGGGTGAGGCACAAAGTTAGAGTCAACCCAGTGCCCTGACTCTGCGAGTGCTAGAGAGTACACGTCCTTTGGATCCAACTGGTGCTCTAGCCCCATTCTTTCAAACTGGCTATAAGAAGGTACCTCCATCACATAAGCATGAGATACATGTGTCATGATAAGAAGAAGGGCAAACAACAGTCTCATTGAGATATCCCAATCAAGAATTGTGATTTTTTACGGCGATAGCTCCAACGCAAATATATGCCATATGCAAAGAAAGAGAACACCAAAATTGTCCAGGTAGCGCCAAGCGCTGCGCCTGTGTAATACGCAAAGCGCCCGTGATTACGGACATGGGCTTCAAACCCTATCGGTAACTGCGCATCATAAGGCGTGCGTATGACCATCTCATGTCTTTCAAATTTATAAAGGCCTAAGGACGCTCCCTTTACAAGACCTGCTTTAAAAGGATGTGTTAAGCGAAAATCATCAACTCTTATCGGAGTGCCCATCTGCTCACTGAATGCAGGTGGGCAAAGAAATATTAAAAGAATAATGACCAATGCTTTTCTCACCGCGACTACTCCGATAGTGACGCTGTCATGGCGTTATTTTTTTCAGCATTAACAGCTTGAATAAGATTGCTATAAAATTGATTGTTTGGGTCACCAT
>NZ_JACSOE010000220.1:0-2047 GCF_014349115.1 Alteromonas sp. BZK5
ACATCGAGTAGGGTGAGGCGTCACCGCCTCATCCCTCTCACAGAACCGTACATACGGGCCTCGTATACGGCTCATGTACACAGTTATTTAGCGTAATTGCTAAACACATATCCTGTTTCAACATTCTCCAAGTTCATTAGCCCAAGTTCTTCGAACCAACTGTTTGGCATCGCGTAGCTTGCTAAAGGACTGCGTGCACTGCACCAGCTCGTCATGTTGATGTGAGCGAACTTGCCTTTATAACCATGCTGTCGTAGCCAGCGATGGAGGCGGCTCGCCTTCTTCCATAACTTAAGTTGGATGCTGCGCAAGCGCCGTCTTAGCCAGCTCGCGAGTTGCTTAAATGCCCTGCTCGCATTGGCTATCTTGAAGTAGTAACTAAACCCTCTTAGCAGAGGGTTTAATGCATTGATGACTGATTGCAGTGGCACTCCGCCATTGCGTTTCGTCATCTGCTTGAGCTTCGCCTTAAACGCGGTGAGTTTCTTAGACTGTATGCGGGTATGTTTCGTCCCAATTTCAACGCCTAGGAACTTCACACCATCATCACTGTGTGTAATGTGTGTTTTATCCGTGTTTACGCTTAGCTTTAGCTTTTCTTCTAAGATGTGTGTGGCTTGCACTTTGGCATTCTCTGCCGCTGTACGACTGCTACACAAGATAAGGATGTCATCAGCATAGCGCACTATGCGGTGCCCACGTTGTTTCATTTCCTCATCGAACGCATCCAGATAGATGTTCGCTATGAGCGGGCTTATTACCCCGCCTTGCGGACTGCCTGTCTCTGTCTGCTGCCAATGCCCATCAACCATTACCCCACTTTCTAAGAACTGAGTAATTAACTTCAACACGCTGCCATCGCGCACCCGCCTTTTGATGCTCTTAATGATAAGCGTATGGTCCAGCTTATCGAAGCACTTCGACAGGTCCATATCCACCACGTGTCGCCGTCCGTATCGACGGATGAACATGGTGGCTTTATTAATGGCATCGTGACAGCTCCGCTTCGGTCTATAACCAAAGCTTGATGGATGGAACTGCTCTTCGAAGATGGGTGTAAGGAGGTCATTCAAGCATTGTTGAACCACTCTATCCCTGACTGTTGGGATACCCAATAGACGCTCACCGCCCCCGTCTTTCGGGATAATGACCCGCCTTACCGGTTGCGGTTGATAGCGCTTGGTTTTGAGCTCGAGAAGAAGCTGTGTGAGTTCATTATCCAGATTTGAGGCAAACGCGCTCAGGCTCTGCCCATCTATTCCGGCCGCACCTTTCGCTTTGAATACCTTTTTAAACCCTTTGAACAGCCTCGCTTTATTAAGCAGGTGACCGTACAAACTATAATAAACCCGCATACTTCCTCTCGAAGATAGTGTGCTGTGTGGGGGCCGATACTTTCTCTTCGCGTTGGTCTATTTCACATGGTGGTAGAGCGTGCTAGCCCAATGGCAATCTACTCAACGTTCACCACGTTACTCCCATGTACCGTTTCGTAGCCAGTCCGTCGCTTCCGCGACAAACCAAGTACGAAGACGTCGATAGCTAATCGATTCGTGTACCACTAAAAAAAAACACCTGCTCATCACAGACTGACTATGTACTTCCGCCCTTCGCCATCCCTATCAGCTTTTGGCTGATAACGATGCCACCAAACACTGCTGATGGTCAGCTCGGTTTTACCCTCCACACCATTACTGGCTTTCACAGGCCGAACTTTACTCACTACTACGGCATCATCTGCCACCTCGCACCAACACCTACCTTGAGTCGCCTCTCGCATAGATGCTTCTGGCTCACAACCAGAAACGGTGTCAGGCTTCCCCAGTTACTGCACTAGCGCCCTGTTAGAAATGCCACCCTCAAGCACAAAACAGGACTGACTGAGTATCGGGCTTTGCGCTATTTTGCACGCTTACCCTCCTGTCTTGCCGAATCAGGTTCACTTGCGTTGTGTACCTCTAACTTCCTATGGCTTCCTTCGGACCCTGTCGTTGGCCAACAACGCCCTTGCCATTCGGATTATCTTCCCCTCAGTCAGGGTGATTCA
>NZ_JACSOE010000221.1:0-2039 GCF_014349115.1 Alteromonas sp. BZK5
ACTTTAAACCCTGCAATCAGGACAACACCTTCAATCCGTCCTTCTTCGGATATTTGGGTATATGCAAGAGCATCTTCAAATGAGAAAAAACTGCGTTGCTGTTTTACATCCAATATATCCTGCAACAAGCTAGAACCTAGCTTTTTGCAAAGACCTTCGAATTCAGCCTCATCACAGTCTTTTTTAGTTCTTAGATCAGCGGTTAATCCATTAAACTCAAACACAGCCTGGTATTGATGCTCATCACCAGCCCTACGTGCAGCAACATGATTAAATCCTTTTCTTGTGCCGGAGAAAATGCCGTAGCCAACCCCTTGGCCCATCCTACATTTGTAGAACTTCCTAAACTCTCTTACATTATCTCCCTGAAATGATACTTGTGCCGGATTAAGTTTACAGCCAGCAATAGAGTTTTTTTCAATACCGTCGTTGCGCATAAAATTGCCAAAGTCATTTTGTAGGCTTTGTCTAAAGCTGATACCCGTTCTGTTTTCTTTGTCCCAAAACCAACTAAACATGGTGTCACCCATCCAGTAAGCTGCGCGTCGAGCGTCATTAAGGGGTTCATAGTCGTCAAAATATTTTGACCACCTGTAGCGGCTTATTCCGACCCCATCCCTAGTTGAGCGCGCTGTTATAACAACAAATTTTGCTCGCTCGGGGTAGAGCAAGCCTGAGAAGAGACCTTCCTCACGAACCCGTCCCAATTGTTTATATAGATCTTTATTTGTTATGTGCTGCCAAAAGCCTAAGTCTAGTTTTGGGTTTTCGATGCGAATTTCAGTGATTGTTTGATTATTAAATTTTCCATCGGCGTTCGCTTGTAATCCTTCTACGTCGTAAAGTTTATCTCCCCAAAAAGGAGAGTTTTCATCTTTGGTGACTTTCTGTCGCATTTCATCGCAATCAGATGGATTGAAGCTAGTCACAACGATTGGGCCTACATAGCCAAGATAGTAATCCTTTTGATTTTCTATAGAACGGTTAATATCTTCAATTGATGCATCTGGACGGGTGATGTTTTCCTCTGCCACTTTATAGTATTCAGGTTCATGTTCGCGCATGGCATGGTTAAACCATTTGCCATTACACAAGTGCGCGGTAACCATAGCTGCCTTTTTATCTACTCCATATGCAAGCATGTCAGTGAGCATATTATTAAGGCCCTCAAGTGTTCTAGGGTAAGTTTGACCGTCTGCGTATATCTTGCGTCCGTACACATTAAAGCCTGTTTTGACGTCTCCAATTCTAGTGCCTGGTGGCGTATGTTTAATTTTTTTCATGATTACCTGGGTAATAGCATCCATTGCTAACCAATATTCAACGGTAGCATTAACGTCCGCTCCTTTTTCATTCACCCACAGGTCATAACCTTTATACAGAGGTGGGTGATAGAATGTTTTGGCATCGTACTTATCATGAAAAGGCGAATTAGGATTACTTTTGTCGTAGGAATTATCAATATCATAGTTGACCATCTTCCACTCATCATTTTCTAGCATTCTTAGAGCAGTTTTAAGGTCAACACTAGAAACGTTCTTATCCGTTAATCTTTGGCCAAGGTTCTGTAATAGGGGACGCTCATCTCGATTCGCATCAATCATGATTTCCTGGTTGAGGTGATCTTTAACCCCTGCAAAATCATCGTTCCGACTTTTAGTGACGCACGCGCCAAGAACACCCAAAAAGGTGACAAGGGTAAGAGTTTTAAAAATAATATGAAATCGATTCATGACACATCCTTTTTTCCATTGAGTTCTGACGCCATCACGGAAGATGTAAACGTCACTTCTCAATTCCTACTTAATGTATTACTCGAAATTTTTGTAAAAAACTTACCTTAATTTTGATTTGTTAAAAAAACTAGCACATTAGAAGCAAGTTAGTTGGCTAATACACTTCTATTTATGAAAAATCGAAATCAAGTGCTAGTTATGCATTCTATGTTTACTCGGCTTTTGTCTTGCCTGTTTATCGTACCCTGCTGTATTGCCAATGCCCAGAGTTCAACTACCAGTAATGACAGTAAACCTGTCAAT
>NZ_JACSOE010000222.1:0-2038 GCF_014349115.1 Alteromonas sp. BZK5
GATAAACTTCCTGAGGCGTGTATTTTCTGCGTTTCCCTTTGGATATGTCCTCAACAAGCTGGCTGGGTACACTGTTAATTAATTGAGAAAGCGTGCGCCAATCTTCAATTTGAAGTGCTGTGGCCGCTTGTTGGCAGGCTTTCTTACTTGGATCCTGTTTACAAGCTAAAGCGAGCCCCCTCAAAAGTGCATACTTAGGGCCTCCAGGGCACGTGTTTTCATATTTACAGAGGTCCTTGCAGCTTCCCCCTAATATTGTTGTGGTATAGCAAGCCCTGTCATTTTGAGACATCGCCTGTATTAGTAGTGCATTTAACTGTCGCCCTTGCTCCTCGATGCCCTCCTTTAAGGCAGACTTGGGTTTTAACTTGTAGTTTCTCCAATATTGTTCAGCTGATATGGGCATACCAACACAAAATAAATTGGTGTGATCGTTGATGACTCCGGCCTGTTCAAACGGGATGGAGATTGAGATTTCATCTTCGTTAAGAATTTTCCTGATTTCAGTCGGATGTTCAGAAAAATGTTTCAGTTGTTCTGGGGTGGCGACTTCCGCAGTTCTCACCGCAACGCATTTACAGTAGGCATCCAGGTTATCTCTTCCATCTTTGCATTTTGAGTAGAGCGCGAGGGTATCCTCATTAACACCTGCTGCGCAAAATGAAGAAAATGTGAGCGTTACCACAAAAAGCAAAATGAGTCTGTTCATCTGATATCCTTGTCAAGACTGGCTAAGATAACAAGTTAACCTGTTGTAGTTTTTTTGTACAGTTAATGCTGTTGAATACCCGCTGCTGCAAAAGACCTGCTTAACCTAGATACGAAGTTGTAAGATTTGAAACCTTCATCCCTCGCGTAATGCCTACGCTGTAAACACCCTAAACCAATGCCTAGTGCCTTTAAATTAAGCCGATGGTAAGCGACGTTTTCCATGTGGTGCGTGACCTTTTCAAGAACATGTCACACAAAATTTAGAAAATGTTTATTTAAAGTTTACTTCTGGATAAAACCTTATTATCTTAAAGCCGTTCAATAAGTGAACAGTTACAGTCTCATCCACACTGTTGATACTGCCAAAACTATAAATTTATAATGCACCCGTGAAGTAATCGTGCCCCCCCTTTCCTTGCGCTGATTACTTCAATCATCATTGTTAGGTGAAGGGTTTTAATAAAAAAGGAAAGGTACTCATGTCTTATAAAATTCTAATCATCTTACCCATCATTATGCTTACTGCGTGTCAAAACTTACATCCTCTTCCTGTTGATGAGGTTGATATCGAAAATGAGTTAGAAAAAGACGATGACGGGAAGAAAGTTGGGTTAACGGACGCTTTAAAAGTCGTAGATGCGATCGATAATATGAAGACGTATTCCCGATGGTATTTCAAAAAAGCCAATGATTTACGCGAATATGCTTATAATGCTGATGATAGGTCTCTGGGGTTCGCAATGGCTGGTTTAGTTGCTGGGGTGACAAAATCACCAGAGGGTGCTGCTGCAGGCGCTTTATTATCGTCAGTTGTGGGTATGCCGGTGGACCGCTATCAGCTTGGTGTTCAAGCAGCTAATTACGAGAAAGCTTCAGATGTTATGCACTGTATGTATCGTATACTGAGCCCAAACCTAAAAGGGAACCTGCCCGATGTGCGTTTTCTTAATGATAAAATATATGAAGTGAGACGAAAGCTTAGAAAGGCACAAGCATCGGTAACACTTGTTTCTCCTGACCTCAGTGAATTAGAAGAGCATATGAAAGAAATCGTGAACAAAGAAAAAGAGATAACGGAAAACGAAGAGGCAATAGCAAAAGCAAAGATTGCTAAATCCAATACCAGTCAATTAGAGGCAGAGCACGATGCGTTAGAACGTGAGCGGTTTGAAGAGGAAGTTGGTGCTTGTGTCGCTCAAATGTGAGCGAGAACATGTGAATTGTAGTGGCTCATATCTTATAAATAGTACGTTACATGTAACTACAGCTAAATTACTGTTTTACATGGTTTTATTTGTAGTTACACTTTTGAAGATTATTGACCACT
>NZ_JACSOE010000223.1:0-2017 GCF_014349115.1 Alteromonas sp. BZK5
GGTTTCCGAGTAGATGAGGACATTACTGCCCTCACCCCTCACAGACCCGGACGAGCGCAATTAACGCATCCGGTTCTTCATAACAGTTTATTCGCTGCGTAGTGCATTAAACATAACGATGATAGATCCTTGGCATCGCCAATGGGAAGCGTTTAAGCAATAGCGTAAATCGTACCCAAGGAATGTAACTTTTCCTAGAACGGCGACCTAGCCACTTATGCCATAGACGCTCCACTTTATGGTGGAGACGTTTAAGTGATTTTATGTTTCCAGTGATCCCAAAGTAGACAAAGTGTCCCACTAGCCTTCGATTTAACCATTCCCACTGCAAATCCAGCGGTTTATGGCGCATCTTTTGGCACAGCACATTAAATGCCTTTAGTGTTCGAGCGAGCCTATTCTTCGCTGTCTTTTGACAAACAACAAAGTGACCACGTCGAGACCGCCCCCAGTAATGGGTAAAGCCTAGAAAATCAAAATTAACGCACTTACCGCGTTGGATATTCGTTTTTCGATACCGAAATCGAAAATCTACGCGGCGAGTTTTGTCAGGGTGCAGTGTCAGCCCATAACGCGTAAAGCGTTTGGTTAAGACTTGTTGAACACGATAACAATCCTCGTAATGTTCGAACACCATAACAAAATCGTCCGCAAACCGAGTCAAACTTGAACGCCCACGCATGCGAGGTTTAACCGTATTGGCAAACCATTCATCCAATACATAGTGCAAGTATATATTTGCTAGCAAAGGAGAAATAACACCGCCTTGTGGCGTCCCGATTACAGACTTCTTTAGTTTACTCCCATCCATCACACCGGCTTTTAACCATTTGTCTATCATTTTACGAATAACGCCATCCGTCACTCGTTGGTCTAAAAAGTTTCTCAACTGAGTATGTTCAATGGTATCGAAATACTGCTGTATATCCACGTCTAGTACCCACTTCCCCCCGTCATCCATGATGTGATTACGAAGACTTTGTAGCGCTTGGTGCGCAGAGTAGCCCGGTCGAAAACCAAATGAACAGTCATAGAACGTCTGTTCGTATATTGGCTCCAGTAGCATTACAACAGCACGTTGAACAAGCTTGTCTTCAAATGTGGGGATCCCAAGTGGACGCAGCTTGCCATCGCCCTTGGGAATAAACACGCGACGAATAGCAGGCGCTCGATAGCGTCCAGACTTGACTCGTTCAAGCAATGATTGCAGATTTGCATCCAAGTGCTGTTCATAGTCACGTGCTGTTTCACCATCTATGCCAACTGCGCCATCTTTACGTGTGAGCCGATACGCTTCATATAGCCACTCAATATCCAGCTGATGATTGAGTGATGTGAATACTAGTTTCGGTTTCTCTTTAGCCAATTTGGCTATCTGTTGTTGTTTCGTTGACACAATCATCGGTTTCTGAGCACCTTTATGTTTCCCATCAACAGTTAAAAAGTTATGGTGCGCCCTTTCCTCGTTAGGGTCCTCCTGAGCAGAGTTCCCCCAAGTCAACAGTACTATGGCGCACTAAGACTTCCAGCATCTACTACCTAATCACTTATGGATTCGCTTTTAAGCTCCTGAGCGTGCTTCATGTTCGCTCTGTCTGATTAGAAGCCGTTACCAGACAGCCCGGCTTTGTTAATAGCTAAAGCCAAACGCTTATTAATACTCAGGTCAATACTGGATCTCACAGGTTCCTGAGAATTCCATCCTGTACCTTTGCCCCGGCCATAGATCCCGGTCGGACAATACATCTCTTACCATTACGATATGTACTGTACTGACCCCATTCCCAACAAAATGAAGCCTCCAACGTGAACATGATATCGAGACTCAATCCCGCGGCTTTAGCACCTGCTGTCTACGCTTCACGAATAACGTTACCGTTGTCCATGCAAGACTCGCTTCCGGCCAGTGGTTAGCTTTTACCGGGAGGGAGTTGAACCCTCTGGAATTCAACGAATAATTTTGGTTACAGCATAGTTACCTCCTTTATTCTCAGGCTTAGCCTGTCGCAAGCTGGGC
>NZ_JACSOE010000224.1:0-1972 GCF_014349115.1 Alteromonas sp. BZK5
TCGTTTTATTATCGAGTTCGAGGAACGACTCGAAAAGCACATTAACTAATGGCAGTTACACAGAATCTGTTACAGGCTCGAAGCTAGCGCTTATACGTAAATACAGAGAACTTACTGCTCTTTGGCTTTATAACCAATACGAAACCCTCCCCAATGTTTACCGTTCACATATATCGGTGCAGATAGATCATGCATGACCTCACCTGTATCTCGTTTGTAAGTTTGTAGCAAGAAAGTAGAGGTATTGCTGCCACAACGACTTCCGGTTTTGTCATCGAATATCCGTTTCGTTCTGTTATTTGCTAAATCCGTATCGTAATTACCAGTAAGGGGCTGACTAAATTTCTTGTTATGAGTAGGAAAGTAACCATTTACGTCAACTGCGCCGGCATAAATAATGAAACTATGTGTTTCTAATAAAGGTTCTTGGATAGCGGGAAGTACGTCGTCGGTGAACTTATCAAAAGGTGTCGTGTGCTTTATAGGATTAGTGTTCGGTATAGGTGAATAGTCAAAATTAAACAGCTTTGCTTCCGATATTTTCCCTTCTGAAATCGCTTGCTCGAAACGCTCTCCAACAGTTTTAGCTGCATTTACTGCAATGTCTCTAACTTCGCTGTTTCGATCATTAACGTCGAAGCTTTCCAGCAGCCTGAAAATATCTTCAGCTTGACTACTCAGTGATAGCGCCTGAGTAGAAACATCAGTGAGGTCGTGCTCTAATTTTTCTGTCGTCGTGTGCAACTGAAGTATATTGGCACTTATACCGGCGCTATGCTCTGCATTATTTTCTACCATTGCTTGCATAGCGCCCATCGATTCTCGGGCTTTTGTAGAGAGCATACTGGAGTGTGAGATAGCTTCTTCGCTCTCCTTTAATTTCACATTCATGTTATCACTAGAGTTAAGCACCGTTTCCATAGTAGCCACTGCGGCCTGGCTACTAGTATTCATATCCTGCAGCAGACTTTCTATTCCAGACGTGGCGTCGGTTGTTTTCTTGGCAAGCTCTCGTACTTCATCAGCAACAACGGCGAAACCACGTCCTTGGTCGCCCGCTCTTGCAGCTTCAATAGCCGCATTCAGCGCTAGCATATTTGTTTGATCGGCTAATTGGTTAATGGTGTTTGTTATTGTACTTATTCCCTCGGCCTTACTTTTTAATGTAGTAAGCGCTTCAGATGACGCATTTATGTTTTTAATCAGCTGCTGTTGCTGTCTTAATACTTCTTTTAACGACGTACTTCCGAACTGCGTTTTCTCGTCAGATTCATTCATAGAAGATGCAGCATTCTTGGCAAGCTCATCTAACTGAGTTGAGGAGACTTCTAACTGTTGGAGTCTACCGCTCATCTCGCCGATGTTCGCGACTTGCTCATTAAATGCTTTTGATAACTGTTCTAAAAAGAAAGAGATAGAAGCACCACCAATTGCAATGTTACTCGCGGCATGACTAACTTTCGTTGCATCATTGCTGTGTGCATTGTTCTTATAATCGTCAGTTAGAACAATTTTACTAGCGGCTATATTTTGGTTTTGAAATACCTTCTCAATAATAAAGGCCGCGAAAAGGATAGTAAGAAACGTAGCAACTGTAGAGATTAGTAGATGTGAAGTAACAAAAGACATCACTACATTAACGAGACCGGCAATAACAGCTAAAACTAAATACTTCATCACGCACACTTAACATTTTATTAACACTTCAAAAATGTAAAGCGTTTTAAACCAATTATCCATAAGCGGATAGTATTAGTTATGGGGTCAGAGTACTTTATTAAGTGAGCATTGTATTCATTAGCAAATGAAATAAACGCTTCAAGGTACGAGTTGTCAGATTAATGAAGTGAGTAGATTGACTCTACCCCATTAGTAATGGGGTCAGAGTCTGAGGGATCCCCACGAATTTAATTCCATGTGCCTGCGGTCCAGGCCCCGTCGACTATGGAGCTGTACCATTTGAGTGCAGTTT
>NZ_JACSOE010000225.1:0-1940 GCF_014349115.1 Alteromonas sp. BZK5
ACACTTACCTTCTTTGTGAGCTTTCTTGTCGCCGCCACATTTGCCTTCGCCGCACTTACCTTCTTTTTCGGCCTTTTTGTCGCCGCCGCATTTACCTTCGCCGCACTTACCTTCTTTCTCAGCTTTATCGCCGCCACATTTGCCTTCTGCTGCGAACTGACTATAGCCCGACTCTAGTGCTTGCATACCAAATGGGTTCACGTCTGCTACTGCAACTGTTGACGCCAAAGAGCCAATTACAACTGCACCTAATGCTGTCGCTACTGATGATTTTTTGATTTGTTTCATTGATGTACCCTCAATAATATTAGTCATGTTTGACGTACAGTAAGCACGTATACATTAAAAGACCCTTTGGACTTAAAGGATATTTCACAAAAATAGATTTTTTTACAATCAATTTTTATGACCTTGATATTAAAAGGCTTTATATTAACAAAAATGCATTCCTACATGTTAGCTTTAAGTTAATAGGAAAAGTTAAGTACAGCAATTTCAAAAAGTACAGGGTAGATACGGTGAAGCAACAATTTTATCTGGGTCAATGGCAGGTCGATGTAACCAGCAATACGTTGTCTCTAGGCAAGCTCAAGAGAAATTTAGAGCCCAAGACCATGGATGTATTACTGCTTCTGTGCCAGCACCAGGGTCAAGTTGTCTCTTCCGAAGAAATCGTTGCTCAATGCTGGCCTAAACATATTTGTTCACTACCTCGAAATTTAGCTTTATATAAAAGCGTATCAGCCGCTTGCAACAGAGAAGTTATGTTCTCATAACAAAGATTTTCATTCGCTGCCACTCCCATATTAACTGTGAGCTTTTTATTTGACACAAGTATGAAGTGCCTGACACTGAGCCGCCCGATTCGTATAGGCAACAGTTGTGCAGCTTGGTAAGGAAAGAGTTATTTATTCGCACTTCGATAGGATTCTAATATTGTAGAGTCACTTATATATGTAGTAACCAGATTCAAACTATCAACAAGTTCATCTTTGTACCTGCTGTGATTTGATACTGCCAAATAGGAAGGTACGGTCAATTTGTCTGAAATACTTACCTCAACTAATCGACTACCTAATACCTCTGTATAAAATTGATAGGGTTGTTTGTAGCTAATTAGATAAGACGTTCTTCCAACATCAAAAAGGTGAATCGCGTCGCTACTTGTCGGCATATCAAAAAATTCAAAACCTTCTTGCTTAAGTGCCTGTCGAATCCCTAAATAGTCATAGCCGCGAATTGCCGAAATTGACTTACCATCCGCAAGTTGTCCGTTATGTAGAAGTACAATAGTTAAGTAAACAAATGGAGCGTTTATAAATGTAGCGTTCTGATCTAACGCTGAAGTACCTCTGACATTAATTGTGAGATCGACCTTCCCGGTCTTCACACGTTCAAACAAACGAGCCGGAGGCATGCATTCAACTAACACGTTATAATTCATTTTAGTCAATATGGCTACAGTTGCATCTATCGCTACACCATGACAACGCGAAGAGTCGGGTTCTTTAATCACTAATGGCGGAAACTCAACGACACCAAGCGTAATAGACTTTTCTGTTTTTAAATTTTCTTCAGAGCTTGCGCAATACGCCCAAGAAATAAGAATTAAGCAGTAACCTAAAAGAACCTTACGTTTCACAATTTTGCCGATTTATTAATTGATAAATTACTTATATAGGATTTTGCGAATAAATAATAGGAAGGAGATGTTATTACTAGATCTCTCCCAGTCAAAATATGCTTACAGCACAAGCACACAAGAAATGGGGTCAGAGTACATTTCACTGATTTAGCGGCACTGGGGGGTAAGGGAATGACTATGTTCTGATGTTTAAAGTAATAATACCAATTGCATTAATTAATTGACCAACTTTATCCACTCTCTCCAACAGAGATTTTTGACTCGTTCAACATCCGCAATGAATGTATTCCAAGCG
>NZ_JACSOE010000226.1:0-1883 GCF_014349115.1 Alteromonas sp. BZK5
TTATGATCGAGCGCTGCGATGTCCACTGTTTGAAGATTTGCTTTTGATACTTCCGCATCAAGCTTTACAGGATCATTTGCCATTGCCGCTTTAAGACGGTTCGATATTGTTCCCCTCACCGCTTTTTCACCGACCTTTATTGGGTCCCAACTTTCCTCTCCCCAGTTGCCGGCAAACATCAATGCATCAGAAGGAATTAGTTTTGCTTCAAATGCCAATACTGAAGGGGTTTTTAGTTTAAGTTCTGCCATGATGTATCTCCATTACCAATGTTAATTCAATTTATATTTGCTGTTCGTTTAAAAGGACATTTCACTGCTTTCGTCGAAGTTATCGGGCTCTACTATATCTTCGACGAAAGGCTCAGATTTCGCTAAGTACCAAGGGTATTGGTGCTGGTATCGCCAGATGGCCGCATTAATTGAGGGCAACCCGTGCAGACTCTTCCACTCTCCAACGCTATAAGCCGCTTCGGCAAAGAGTGCAGGCACAAGAGGATCTCTTATATTGGCAATTTCACCCTGCTCGTACACTTTTGAGATAGCGCAATAACCCGTATTTATGGGTACTAGATAGCCTGGATAAGGCTTTCTGACGTAATGCCATTCTGCTTTATCAGTGCCACTTTCGTTACTGCCGCTTGTCGCATCGTCAACGGGTTTAGCTTCATATTTAAGCGTTGTAAAATCGCACCATGCATCGAACTGTGTTGCCGTACTGTCTTTCTCCTGTAATGCCCTATAATGCGCGGCGAGGTAATCACTACGGTCAATGAGTGCAAAGCCTGGCATCAACTGTCTGAGTGTGCTCATTTCATCGTCTAAAGTTGTTATAGAAACACCGTCAAAACGGACAATCTGGCCACCTGCAAGACGTAATGTAGGAAGAAGGCGTGTCACCGTTCTTGTGAGTTGCTCACCTGTCACTTGGTCTCCGGCTTGATAACCTTTCATTTCAATTAACAGCGAAATTTCCATGGATAAACGGCCCTCTTCGTTGATGGGGGCTGTATTCCCTTGCTGGGTTAGTGGATTTCTAGAAAGTGCAAAAACATAGTCGCCCCACCCTTTGGGCTGGCGGACGTGAACGGTATTGTTATGGCTAATCACCATGACACCATCTAAAGCAACGTTAAGTTCATTAGGTAGCTTTCTAGATATCGCGTGTGCAAATCCTAAAAAGTTGGTCATTGCAGGGAAGCCGTAAGTAAGACCAGCAATAGCATTTGCGTTTTGGACATACAGTTTCTTAATCAAAAGGTATTGGCTCATTAAACGTTCCCCTTTGCTGGCGTTACACGCTCAAAACGCGTTAAGTGGTGTAAGCAGAGTTTATGAAAGTAAGCATGCTCAACATCACCCAATAGGTAGTGTTCGTCACTTTTTAGCTGCTTAATTAGCCAAGTAGCAAAGTCATTCGCTACTACTGGAAGCCAATTGCGCTTTCCACGCTCAGTTTGAAAATTTGAATCTTCGTTATTGAGATCTAACCAAAGTGCATGCTCGGCTTTAAGGCTGCATTCCGGCAATTGCGCCCAACCACTTTCGATTTTTTGGATTGAGCTGGCGTAATGTAGTAATTGCTCAATGATTGGGATGACAAAATAATGATCTCGCTTATAGCGCGTTCTAAAGTTGTTTTCGTGTGGTTTTAAATTTTCTAAAAACGTTTTGAACTCTCTTAAACTTGCAAACACTTTTCTCGTAAATTGATTACTGAATATAGTTTTGTGAGACAGCGGTGGCTTAACCTGTGACTGAAAGGTTGGTGGTGAAGTATTGAGTAAAAATGTCTGACCATACCGCTCGCTATTCAGTTGTGAAATGTTTTGAGGCTTTGAGCCACCAAATGTTTGAATAGCGGTTTGAGGAAAGTTAACGTCC
>NZ_JACSOE010000227.1:0-1864 GCF_014349115.1 Alteromonas sp. BZK5
TGCGTATTTCGGTGAATCCGATCGGTCGTTTCGGTTTTATCCGATCACTTTTTCTTCTTCTTTTTCGTCCTTGCCAGTTTTACCTTAAGTGATCGGATTGGTCTAGTTTTCTCATTGATTCGCCAGCCAGTTCAATTCGATGACTGTTGTGCAGTAAACGGTCGAGTAATGCATCTGCCACAGTGGGGTTGCTGATGAGTTTGTACCATTCGGTAACGGGCAGTTGGCTTGCTATGATAGTGCTGGTGTTTTGATAGCGCTCTTCCATTACATCGAGTAAGTCATTAGCTTGTCGTGCATTTAGTTTTTCCATGCCCCAGTCATCCAAGATGAGTAGCTTTTTCTTAGCCAGTTGCGCAAGCTGTTGTCGGTAACTGCCATCGGCGTGGCCGATATTCAGCTCATCAAGAAGTTGCCCAAGTCGGTAATATCGCACTGTATGATGCTGCTCACAGGCTTGCCTGGCTAATGCGCAAGCGAAGTACGTTTTACCGCACCCCGTTGCACCAGTAACGATAATGTTGTGGGCGTGATGTAAGTATTGGCCGCTTAATAGTGTGGCGACTTTATCTTTTCGTAAACCGCGCTCTGCACGGTATTCCAATCGGCTGGCGTGAGCTTCTAAGCGCAAGGTTGCTTGGCGCAGTAAACGCTTCACTTTGCTGTCTTGACGACAGTGAATTTCGTGCTGTGCCAGTAATCCCAAGCGTTCCTCGAAGCTCATCTCATCAAAGGTTGTCGCTTGGCTTTGTTGTTGCAGTAACGCTTGAGCGAAGTGCCCAAGCCGTAAGCTACGCAGTTGCTCTTGTAGTTGAGATTGTGTCATGAGTTATCCTATTGATAGTAATGTTGGCCGCGGATATTGTGGTGGGTAACAGGTTGTTCATCTTGCTCGACCGCCGTGCTCGGTACACTTTCTTGGTGATGTTTGAGTAAGTTCATTACTACGCTTCTGTGCGGGCGTTCTAGCAGCAATGCCTTTTGGCAAGCGGCTTCCAGCCGCGCAGCACCATGTTGTTTAGTGAGGTTTAGGATAGCTAGGCAGCTTTTAATCGCTTGCTCTGGGTGTTGTCGGCTATGGATGTGCCACTGCACGACACCGCGCGTACCCACACCGATATTCTCGGCCCAGTGCAGTAAGCGCTCTGCACTGAAGCGTTGTTTTACATGGCTATCGGGCATGTGTTCTTTCTGGGTTGAGAAGCCACCGTCTTTTGCTGATTTAGCGTGCTGTGTCACCAGTTGATTGTGATGATATATGCTGACCACACTGCCACTCGCCTCGATGGTCACCGTGTTACCCACTAAGATGTGCGGTACAGAGTAAGCGTGTTTTTGATACAACACATGGTAATCAGGCCCCACCTTCGCCCGTTTACTGTCGATATACTCATACGTAGTCCCAGGTAGTGCCATCAAGGCGGGCTTATCGAGCAGTTCAAACTGCTCACGACGAGAGCCTGGATGTAAGCGCTGCGGCCGATTATTTAACTCTTCCATTAACACTTTGATACGTGCGTTAAGGCCCGCTAAAGTGTAAAAGCACTCCCGTCGTAATCGCATTAATATCCAGCGTTCAACAATCAGTACCGCATTTTCAGCTTTGGCTTTATCCTTGGGTTTGTAAGGTCGTGCAGGCACAATGGCGCAGCCATAATGCCGCGCCATTTTTGCGTAGTTTTCATTCAGTGTGGGCGCGTAACGGTGGGCTTTGGTAACGGCTGACTTCAGGTTATCCGGCACAAGTAAACGGGGGACACCGCCAAGTGCGTATTCCGATTTACTTGAACACCCATTCCGGTTTTATTTGAACACCTCAGATCAACGCATCGTTGGCTAGTCGATTTTTACCTTAAGTGTTCAA
>NZ_JACSOE010000228.1:0-1823 GCF_014349115.1 Alteromonas sp. BZK5
CATAACTATTACTTTATACCTGTATTAATAATCAGTATAAACAGGTATTTTAGAGCATCAAGTAATTGTTACACTTTTAGGGATTCATAACATATCTGAACTCACAGTTTCGATGAGTCGGTTTTGACTCCATCTGACAGGCAGCTATGAGCGTAAAGTGGACATTGAAGTTTCAAAATATCTATGGCTGCTATGAGCGTAAAGCGGACGTTGGACATAACTTTTGCGCAAGTCCGCTTCAGACAATGAACGGACTGTCAACGCACGAATTTACAGCTGATTTAAAGCGCAGTAGAAAAACAGTTTGAAAACTGCGCTTATCAAATTATTAGAATTAGTGTGATTATGTCAAAACCGCTTGATACTTATACCGTCAGTCAGGGCCGGATCATACTTTGTTAAAGAGTTGAACTTTCCCAGATACTCATGATCAGATCGGCATTCTTATCGTCATTTTAGATATTTATGCTCACGGATTACTTAAGCCTCGTCGAAGACACTCGGTCTCACATTAATCGTAGCCACAATTTGGTCGATGTCATGTTTCTCGTGCTCAACAGAGTGATTTCAGGAGCGGAAGGCTGGTCTGATGTTGAGGACTTTGGCCATGAAAAGCTCGACTGGCTTCGACAGTTTCGCCCCTTTGAAAATGGCATTCCTACCAGACACTCCATCGCCCGTATTATCCGCTCGGTGAACATAGAGCAGCTAAGTTTAGCTTTATACAGCTGGGTCAACGAACAACGGAAGCAGCATGATAAACCGCTGATTGCCATTGATGGTAAAACCGTGCGTGGTGCGGTCAACCGCAATGATAAAGACAATACCCTACATCTGGTAAGCGCCTTCGATACACAGCAAGGGCTCGTGCTTTTCCAACAATCCACGCAAGGTAAAGGCAAAGAGATACAAGCGGTGAGAGATTTGTTATCCATGTTGGATATCAAAGGCAATATCTTTACCCTCGATGCGCTGCATTGTCAGGGCGATACCTTGTCCTTGATACAAGGCCAAGGCGGGGACTATGTCGTGCAAGTCAAAAGCAATCAGAAAAACCTGTATCAGTTTATCAAAGCCCAGTTTGAAGTGACGTTTGCAGGTAAGGCACAGGCTGGCGTGGAGACCTTCGTTGAGGAAACTAAAGGACATGGTCGGGAAGAAACGCGTACCTTATGGCAACTCCCACTGTCTGATACGACTCATCTGGATGACAAATGGCATAGCGCAAAAAGCCTGATAGCGATTGAACGTTGCCGTAAACAAGGTAAAAAAGTCAGCTATAGCACTTACTTTTATCTGAGTTCATTGGCTTGCGATGCCAAACTGGCTTTCAATGCTGTTCGCCAACATTGGTACATCGAGAATCAGCAACACTGGATATTGGATGTGGTCTATCGAGAAGATATGAGCCTGATTGGTGATAGAGAGGCGGCGGAAGTGTTCGCCTTACTCAGGCGGATTTCACTAAATCTTGCCAAACAGCATCCTAAGAAGACAAGCCATAGACGAAAGTTAAAACAAGCTGGATGGTCTGACGGTTTTAGAGCGGAGCTATTCTTTCGTTAATCAATTTAACAAAGTATGCTCGCGCCCTGTACCGTCAGTATCCCTTGGTAATCACACTAGTACGAATTATTATTTAGACAAACATACTGCCGTTTTTAACTTTGCTCTACCGCTTCGAATATCAAAGACGATAACTATGTTTTAATAATTTGCTACATCAATTATGGTCACTTACCTAGTCGTGACACAGCAGTCAATCTATGTCGTCAATGGTAATCGTAATATATGCTTTTGTTCTTTCTAAATCATCAATTCTA
>NZ_JACSOE010000229.1:0-1821 GCF_014349115.1 Alteromonas sp. BZK5
GTCTTATAGAGTGTAAGCGTGACAGTGCCACCCGTCCCTTTTTTTGATGTAATAGTTTTATCGATACGGTTTTTATTTCGCGTAATGACGGTATTAGCAATTTCTGTTATTTCAGTATATGAGCGGTAGTTGGTAGAAAGGAGAAAAAGTCTAGCCCCCAACTTGTCTCGAATAGATTTAAAAGCATCAACACCTTTAGCGCCTCTCCATGAATAGATAGACTGGTCATCATCCCCCGATACGATAATTCTTGTACCAGATACCCCGTGAACTAACAATAACCTAACTTGGTCTGGTGAACTATCTTGGAACTCATCAACACACAAATACGAATAGGGTAACGGCGGTAGCTTTTTCTCTATTATCATCTGAGTACTTACATCGACGACATTACTGAGAGTTATGTGCTGATTATGAATCACTTCGCTTAGATACTGTTCTGATGGTCAGTATAATTCATCACTTTCTTTTTTTTCACTCTGCCCAAGATTGAGATAACTTTTCAGAGCTTCGATTTTGGTGGGTGGAATGTCATGCTGGCTTAGGACAGATATTAAATGCGTGGTTTCGAAGTTGGGATTGATTAATCCGGCCCCAAATAAATTTCCTTTGATGTGATCGAGCATCAATGAATGGAATGTTGATACTTTCACATGACGCTCTACGATATCAGCTGTAAGTTCTTCGACTAACCTTTCTTTTAATTCATTCGCAGAAGCATTAGTAAATGAAACCAATGCGATGTTTGAATAGCCGGCATTCACCATGGCAACGGTTTTAGCAACAAGCGTTCTAGTTTTTCCCGAACCTGGTACCGCAACGATTAATGAATGGCCATCATAAGATACCGCTTCCGATTGTTCACTGGATACAAGCATGAGTTATTCAAATCCTGCGTTATCGTGATCGGGAAATGTCTGTCTTTGCATTGCATTTAAATCATAACGCTTGAGAGCAGTTAAGTGATTTTCAACAAGAGTAAGATATGCATCTCTCAATTGGAGACCACTTTCATTAAGGGTATTCACGTCACAGACAACTTTTCTTACCCACTCTTTATCTTCTTCACTGTACGCTCTGATGTTGTTAAAGCGTAAAACGCGGCTCTTACAATATCTGCCTTTGGATTCGGTGGGAATGTAATCAGTAAATCCGCGGGTTGCTATTCCAAGATATAGTTGAGAGAAATTGAGTTTCTGGCCATCGACTTCATCATAGTCTGTTTTAACGTGTTTTTTTTGCGAAATAGCTCGTGTTTTTTTTATCACTACCAGAAGCAATCCAGGGTAATAATTTGCGCCCATTTGCCGCCTGCATTTTATTTCTTCAAGTTCTCGTGCTCGTGTGGCCTTAAACATCTCTACGTAGCCATCTAGAGATGACTCGTGTTGGATGATTGCATTACCAAGCTGATCTAAGCATTGGTCAAGTGCATTAAATATCGAATCAGCATATCTATTCATTCTTTTGCTCACATAACTATTCTTGTGAAATGTGCATATGGCTTTTCCCAAATTTGTGAAAAAAGGTGTTTATTTTGTAGAAGCTTGAGAAAAATGTATTAAATATTTCACAAACGAATTGATAATTTGAATTTTATTGAATAGAGTGAATAGAGGATCAGATGGCGTACATTAAACACACAGATAAAATGCCATCGATTCACGAAGTGGTTCGGAAGCTACTGTGAATATTTAGGACGAATTAGAGTTATATTAGTATCGCTTTTGCATCGGCTCAGCACCAAAATGTATGATAGTTACGCACTTTTTTAGTGTAATTTTGTTGTCAAAAAGCCGATAAAACTGCCCAGTTATGAGC
>NZ_JACSOE010000230.1:0-1807 GCF_014349115.1 Alteromonas sp. BZK5
CGTAGGAGCAAGACCTAGCGAACACGCTTCTTTTTCAACGCTGATATCAAGGACGACATCTGCGTGTTGCCCTAATGAACTGGAAGCACTGTTGGTCATGGCGACCACCTGTATGCCTAAGCGTTTAACTACGGGCAATAAGTTAACGAGTTCGTTAGTCTCGCCAGAATTAGAGATGGCGAGTAAGACATCGCCTTTGCTTAGCATGCCCAAGTCGCCATGGTTGGCTTCACCAGGGTGCATGAAAAATGCAGGAGTACCTGTACTGGCAAGCGTAGCGGCAATTTTATTTCCGATATGCCCAGACTTTCCCATACCACTCACGACAACTTTACCCTTGCAGGCAAAGAGAATATTACAGGCAGCGATAAATTCATTGTTTAAGCGCTCTGCCAGATTAGCAATAGCTTGAGTTTCAATTTCAATAACGCGCTTCGCTGAGTCGATATAGTTCATCTGAGTTTGTGTATTCATGATTATCCGAATAGCCAGAATTGATAGCCGATAAAGCAAGCCAGAAGTATGAATCCATTTGTTCTTGATATTGTACGTTTGCCGATTAAATCGAAGCTGAACAAGAATAATAATAATGTTAAACCAAGCATTACGTACATATCTCGGTTGTAAACGTCAGGGTCCAGGATACCAGGCGCGATTAACCCGGGCATGCCAAGTACGGCAAGCAGGTTGAAGATATTTGAGCCGATGATATTACCCAGTGCTAAATCGTCTTCACCTTTCAGTACACCCGCAACACTTGCTGCTAGTTCAGGTAGACTTGTACCAAACGCAATAATCGTTAGTCCGATAACCAAATCCGAAATGCCCATGTATCTGGCAATTTCTACTGCTGAGTTCACCAAAAAGTGAGCACTTAATGGCAGTATTACAAGGCCTACACCAATCCAAATGAGGGCTGACGTATTTGAAACGCCTTTGGGGATTTCATCTGCGGTTTCCGCAACCAGAGGATCTTCTTTATCTACCTGTAGCGACAACCACGCCATCATTGCCAGTACGAAAATGAACAGGCCTAGTAGGATAATGCCTTCATAAGACTTAAGTTCACCGTCAAACATAAAGCCAATGGCAATCAATGAGATGATAAGGAGTGCTGGAAGCTCGCGCTTTAATGTTGTTGATGAAACAAGCAATGGTTTCACTAGCGCGGTTATACCTAAAACTAGCGCGATGTTCGTGATGTTAGAACCTAGCGCGTTACCCACGGCGGTGTTCATATTGCCATTTGCGGAGGCTATGGCGGAAACCACAATTTCAGGTGCCGAAGATCCCATAGCGACAATCGTTAGTCCGATCATCATTGGAGAAATGCCGATGTTTTTTGCTAATGCTGAGGCGCCATATACAAACCGGTCAGCGCTCCAACTCAGTACAATCAGCCCAACAAGAAAAATGACAATGTTTAAAAGCACAACAACCTGTAATAGAAAGTATTTCGCTAGATTGTCGCAAAAAGAGTGCCATTTGCCTATGCTCGCAGCGTTTTATTTTCGCCAAATACTGTCAATTGACGTAAATTTCCGCTGAATACGCAAATTAGGTCGCACTTACACACACAAGACGTCATATTCAGTTTCAGTTAAGAAACAACAAAATAGGATGGTATTAGGATTGATTTGGGAGGCTTGTAGGATACTAGATGGGCACTTGGGCGTGAGATACCGAATACCAGTCCGCATAGATAATTGCCCACTCAGAAGGCGCTGGCAAGTTTCCTAGCGAAGCGTGGGAATGCAGGAATGGCTGTTCCCTTTCAAATTCCCAGAATGAAGCTAGGAAGCTTGCC
>NZ_JACSOE010000231.1:0-1805 GCF_014349115.1 Alteromonas sp. BZK5
CTTTCACCTTTATCTGGTGTCGTCGTGATATCTAACTTCTCTAGCGCTTCTAAATTTATTGATAGAGGAGGCTGGATACTGTTACTTGGAGGCGCAATAGCAGCTTTTACTTGCACCGTTGAATTCACAGAATTGGATTTTTCTTGTTCTTTGTGATGTTTTCCGACCAAAAGCTCGTCAATCTCAGAGTCAGTATTAATATCCTGCGTCTGGGTAAGACTTTGAGATGTATCAATTAATGGTGGCGAGAAACGCCCGTAGTCATCTTCGAAATTAATCGCGTCAATCTGGACGCCTGTGTGGGCCTGGCTATTTGGGATTTTTGCACTATTGATTGAGCAGGGTGTGTTGTTCTTACCCTTCTTTTTCTTTGATGAAAGGTTAGAGGGCTTTGGATGAGGTGATGTGTTTTTTTCTTTTTCAGGATGAGTTTTATGCTGCGACTCAAAGACAACGTCAATAAGTCTCCCACCTATAGGCTTAACCAATGATACATGCTCTAAAGACAAGCTCAGAACGCGAATTCGGTCTTCTTTATCCGTGCCTGGGTTGATAACTACATAATAAACATAACGATTGATGTCAGGGTACTTTAGCGAGCGATAGTCGTTTGCGCGCTGGTTCGCAATCAAAAGACTGTGCTCAGCGCCTAATAGATTAGCCCAGGAGTCGGGCTCTGACGGTAATGGAATATCAGTGTAAGCGGAATATCGTGTATTTACCTGATTAATAATTACTCTTACGCCTTCTGGAAAAGGGATATGTATAGCCCACTTAGAAAAGAAATATGGGAGTTCTACAACGTCATCAAATCGTTTAACGGTGTCATAATCTTGTAATACATCCACAAATGCTTTTGCTAAATTAGAAACTGAAGGAAGAGGGCGGTAGCGCTGCGTATCACGTTTCGTTGATACACGATCAGCTTGCTTTACTATATAGTTAAGAGGGTGTTTCGAAGCGGCATGAATTGGAATGATGTGCTTAAGTTGTTCTCGCATACCGGTTTCTTTTGGGAAAAAGGATAGTAGCTTGCTTATAAACCATACTCGATACGCGTCATGCTGGTGGTATTCCCTGGACTGACGATATAGAAGCTTGTATCGATGTGCTCGATGAGTGATTAAAAAATCAAAAAGCGGCTCTTCATCTGGTTGCCATGAAGCTGAAGATATTGGTTGCCCTAACTTATTTAACGGTATCACTTCCATGTCTGTCATTGGTTTAGCTATATCGTGCAGGATACCTAACAACCATGCTCCGAGAGGGAAAATCAATTCGTAATCTGACCGATTTCCTGGCTCTGTATGCATCATTAATTCAGGGTGGGATTTGGCACCCTCAGCCGCCAGATTCGCGGTTTCAAGAAGGTGAAAGAACAAAGAGCCTGGCTGAACATGGTGATAATAGTTAGAAGCCGGTAATTTTAAACAGTATTTCGCAAGATAAAGAAGGAGTGGCTTGATTGACCGGTCAAACGTTAGTTCGTCAAACATCAAAATGGTCGCTGTTTGGTCAATTAAAATTTTATTAGATGACAGGAGCGTTTCCGGGTCCGATTTATGGAATAAATAAGTCCCTGAATGGGAGGGATAAAGTTGTTCAACAGAGTTAGCTTTTGTTGATTGAAAAAAAGAAAGTATAGAGCCCAGTCCTTTATTGATGTAGTCGAAACAAAAGCTAATGACAACTTTAAGTGACGTGTATATTTTGAAGGTGTGAAGGTTATTCACTAGAGTATCCAGATAGCAAATAATCTTAGTGTATTAGTTAACTTATGGTGGGAATTTAAGAAGGTAGCCTGT
>NZ_JACSOE010000232.1:0-1795 GCF_014349115.1 Alteromonas sp. BZK5
GTTAAAAGACGATGTATGGGAATTAAAGTCAGAAAATACGAAACGCGCTTATCAGTATGACTTTAATCAGTACCTGGGTTTTTGCAAAGATAATGCGTTGCCGGCGATGGCCAGTGATGTCAATGTGACTAAAACAACGTGTCGTGCCTATCTGGACTACTTAATGTCGACCAAATTGAAGCATCATTCGATACGTCGAAAAATTGCGTCAGTGCGCTATTTCATCGGGGTAAGCGAATTACCCGACCCATGGAAACAGTCAAAACTCTTTGCCGAATACACCAACCATAAGATAAATCAAAAGCCCAGCCGACAGTCGCAAGCCGCGCCCATGCGCCTTGAAAATATTGACGCCATCAATGAAAAACTCGATACGGATTCGCTGATTGGGTTACGTGACGCCGTCATCTTTAACACGGCGATAGACACAATATTCCGCGCATCCAATTTGTTAGCCATTGAGCTCCATCACATCGATTTTGCCAAACAACGGATTTTCGCGCCTCGCTCCAAGACTGATAAATCAGGTAAAGGCCAATACGGCTACATCTCAACAACCACTATCAATCTTATCGACAACTGGCTTACGAGAACGGGCATTGCTGATGGCCCTTTATTGAGAAAACTTTCCCCAAAGCAAACGGTACAAGATACCGCGATGCAATACCATGCACTGTTAGCCAGATATAAGAACTTAGCGTCCTTACTCAATCTTGAATTCAAACCAAGCTGCCATAGTACTCGGGTCGGAGGTGTAGTAACTATGTTTGAGCGGGGTGTCTCATTAGATCAAATTCAAAAAGCGGGTGGATGGACAAGTTCAGCGATGCCGATGCATTACGGTGAAGAGTTTGATGTGACCAAAACGGGTATGGCCAACGTGAGATAACACGGCTTATCTTTTGAGAATCTACGGTAAAACTAACCAGACTGTTATTGAAAACGCCGTAGGATTAAAAATTGATAGCGCTGATTATATTTCATGCTAATTTAAGTTATTACTCGTTGATGGTGTTGTGTTTTTTAATGTTTGAGCAGAAATCAGCACAGCATATGCTTAATTCATAAATTAATCAGTGTCATCAGACGTTTACGTGATTTTCAGGTGAATTCCTATTTTTTAGGTAAATTGCACCCTTATCAATCATATTTTTCTACTGAACGATTATATCGTAAGTAACTGACAGCGTTAGAAAAATGAAGATTTAAGTATAAATTGTTAAATATTTGCTTGCTGCTGAAAAAACCTATTTATATTAGTGATATAAGCCGTTGTTCACTATCCATTGAATGTCGTTAATACAATGGTCAGTACGTAACATAGTGAGCCTTAACATGAACGCCAAACCTAATCTTAGATTATGCGATGAGAATGATGCTATGCAGGTGGAACCCTCCTTTGAGTTTGTACTTACACAAATAGATTCTCTGAAGACTGAGTTCGCCGATATTGAAGCGGATCTTTACGACCAGCTGGCTATCGAAGGTCAACTTAAGACACTAGATGCGTTGTCATTACAAAAAGCGGTTGATTGTGTGGAGTCAGCATCTAAGCATTTAGAGAGTTATGTCATCACGCCCGATGTAAAATCGGTGGTCATAGCCATGCTTATGCTTGATATCAAATTGGAATATCGAAAATTTTCGTCGATATGCCCACGATTGGTGGGAAAAAAGATCTCAGAGCTTGGGTATCGCGCTATGTTTTTGAAGTTCTTTGACCTCGTAGAGCGTGAAATAGCGCGCTACGATAACAAAAAAGTGCCGTCTACTGACATAGCCAACCCAATAACCG
>NZ_JACSOE010000233.1:0-1793 GCF_014349115.1 Alteromonas sp. BZK5
GATAATAAGAACAAAGTACTTCACACCTTTGACGGCCGTGAAACCGCACCGAAAGCTGTCAATTCTCATTGGTTTATTGAAGGTAATAAGCCAATGCGCTGGTTAGATGCCGTAGTAGGCGGTAAGTCAGTTGGCGTGCCTGGTGCAGTAAAAGCGCTAGAAATGGCTCAGGGCGAGTTCGGTAAGCTGCCTTGGAATACGCTGTTCGACGATACAATCAAAACAGCAGAAGACGGCTTTAAAGTATCGCCGCGTTTAGCCAAACTTATTGCATTAGACTATCACCCTGGATTGAAAACCTTTCCTGCAAGCTCTACTTACTTCTTCCCAGCAGGCCTGCCATTAAAAGAAGGCACAGTAAGGAAAAATAAAAAGCTAGCTAAGACCTTAAGAGGAATTGCTGAAAAGGGCAGCGACTATTTACTAAAAGGAGAAGTTGCCGAAAAAATAGTGGAAGCGGTTAATAATGCGGAGATTAACCCTGGCCAAATGTCGTTGGAAGATTTAGCAAGCTATGAACCAGTAAAACGTGAACCCGTATGTGGCTTGTACCACGAAAAACGCATTTGCGGTATGGCACCACCTAGCTCAGGTGGCGTAAACGTTTATCAAATTCTAAAAATGTTAGAAGGTTTTAACCTTAGTCAATACGCACCGGATTCAGTAGAGTTTGCCAACCTGTATACGCAAGCAAGTGCGCTTTCGTATGCCGACCGCGAGAAGTTCATAGCGGATAGCGATTTTACTAACTTGCCGTTTGCGGCCATGATTAATACCGCTTATCTTCAGCGCCGAGCCGAGAGTATTGCTGTTGATAAAGAGTGGCGTCGCAAGCGCGCGGGTAATCCATACGCTGATGCGAATGTAGCACTTGGTACGTCAATGGAGCTGCCCAATACCTCACACGTTTCTATAGTAGACAAAGAGGGCAATGCAGTATCAATGACTACCAGCATTGAATTTATGTTTGGTTCTGGGATTATGGTAGAAGGCTTCCTGCTTAATAATCAGCTTACCGACTTTTCATTTTCACCAACCAAAAACCGTTTTCCAGTTCCAAATCGCGTAGAGCCTGGTAAGCGCCCTAGAAGTGCTATGAGCCCAACAATGGTGTTCGACAAAGAAGGGAACTTAGAGGTTGTTGTAGGCTCGCCGGGCGGCTCTAGAATTGTAAGCTACGTCGCTCAAACCCTAATTGGAGTTTTAGACTTTGGCTTGGATATTCAGCAAGCCATCAATCTTCCTAAAATTACTAATCGAAACGACTATACGGCGTTAGAGAAGGGCACACCAATAGCTGAGCTTGAAGAGCCGTTAAAGGCACTCGGCCATAACGTTAAAGTAGTGGATTTAAACAGCGGTCTTCATGGCATTCAGTTTAAATCAGGTAAATTAATTGGCGGCGCAGATCCTCGCAGAGAAGGCATTGCAGTAGGGCGCTAATTTGGCGTTTGCCTAGTTAAAACTAGATGCAGCAATGCGCTGTTGAGTGAGTGAAAGCGGAAGGTTAGATATCTTCCGCTTTTTTGTTTGAGGCGGACGGTAACACTCGAGAGAAGAGTTATCTTTTATCGACTAGTTCGTGTAAGGCAATCAACCATCAAATATTAATATAACCTTCAAGGTAAGACACCGCTTGGCCAGAAATAAGCACGCGGTCACCTGCCACCTCACATTTTAATGTGCCGCCTCGTTTGCATGTTCCGGCCCATTCCGATCACCCATTTCGGTTCAATCCGATCACTGATTTCGGTCTAATCCGATCGCCTATTTCGGAGTTATCCGATCAAAAA
>NZ_JACSOE010000234.1:0-1792 GCF_014349115.1 Alteromonas sp. BZK5
CTTATGATCTTCAGGATAATGCTTCACTAATATCTAACTTACCGCTCCCTGTTATATTTTTATGAAAAACTGAGGCGACAACTATCCTGACACAGGGGGTCTCTGATCCTGACCATAGATACCAAACAAACTTTCCATTTCTTTTGATGGGTATTTGGACTCTAATTGAGCATAGTAGGTTGTTACAACCAAATCTGCTGCTTTGCTAGACACAGGTTGATTAGCAACACTTTTTGCAATCTCTTGAGTCTCTTCGAATTTTGAAAAATAGTAAGCACCCGCTCTTTTGACCAAATAACTCATATCTTGCTGAACGCACTCCCTGACTTTTACCAAGGTTAACTTCTCGCCCATAAGCGTCAAAGCCTGCACGATGGCAAAAATTGCTCGCCAAGCAAACTGCTTGAACGTTTCGTCTTTTTGAGGGGGCATTATGTTTACAATACGAGTAGCCACTTGAGCGAGTGAACCATATGAATTAAGAAGATCTAAACGAACAGAGCTGGAAGGGTGGCTTGGGCTGAAGTAGTAGAGGTATTTCTCTCGATTGAATTTTTTCATGGTCGCGTAAATGACATCGAGGGTTACGTCGTCAGATTTTGGATCGGCAATAATACATGGTTCATTGCGAACAAGAGCACCTACAATATCTATCGTAGCTTTTCTACCTTTACCCGTACCGGTAGAGCCTGAATACACTGCATGCTGCTGTCGCTCAGTAACGTTTATATATTGTGGTCGCTCCTCTTTAAAGCCAATACCGTGTAAGTGCATCTTATCATCCGGCTGAAACTTGCTCGACATACCGAAAAGTCTACGGAAAAACATATAAACTTCGCCTGGATGGTTAACTGAATCATCACGAGAACGTAAATCGTAATACAATTGCGTCTGCTCTTGTCCCCATTCGAACCCATGACCGATATAAGTTTTACCAGGGTAAGCTTGGTGAAGCTTGATCAATTTATCCAGACTCATGTTTAAATCGGGAATGCTTTGTAATCTTGCTTTAAAATTTAAAAGCGAGGCTCCCTGTACAAATCGAATTAACGAAAGAAGATACATTGGAATTGAAGCTAGAAGTAAAAAACGAAAACCAAAGTTTCCATAATACCCAAAGAGAGCTGCACACGTAGCAGACACGAACCACACAGCACTGGCAGGCATCTCATATGGCCAGCGCCAAAAAACATAAATTTGTCTATCTTTCACTTTGGTTCTCCAAATGAACTGAATCAAAATAGTTCCTAAGCTCTTTGCCTTGACTGAGCATAAGCGAACAAGCGATATCATTATTTAAAAATCGATAGCCCCTTTTTTTATTTGAGCTAAAAATTCTTGTATAGATGTCCCCTTTTGCAGAAGAAATGAGTTTGTTAATTTTAGTTTGTGCGTGGTCCGAAACTTCTTTATCGAAGATAGCCATTGTCCCAATAAATTCTTCCATGTGAGACTTTAAAACGGCAACGCCTGTTGGCAGTATTTGATATTGCTTATGAGTGTTAGAAAAAAGGGATGTTATTTTGTATTGGCCGAGGTCATACGCTAAGGCCCATAACACTATTTTTATCTCATCATCATAAGTCAAAACTGAATCATTAAATAAAGCGGACAGCACATGGTCACGTGGAATTTGGGTTAAATATTGACGAATACCGGTTTCTGGGTCTCCATCATGTTCTACATGAACAGGAGTAATGTTTTCGCTTTTTATCTTAGTAACATTGATGATGGGATCCGCGCCTGGATTAGGCTCTCCGAGTGGCTCTTCATTGTTTGAGTTACTTTCACC
>NZ_JACSOE010000235.1:0-1765 GCF_014349115.1 Alteromonas sp. BZK5
TTCTGTGTTGGTTTTTTTTGGCGAAAGATCTGATCACCAAATGCCATGAATGTTCCCTAACTCTTTGACTTTATTTTACTATTCGTGGGGATAGCTCAGTCCTCATGGGCTTTATTTATAAACGTTTTAAGCGCTTCCTCAACTACTTTGACAGTGGAGTTAGAAAAAGCTTTTAAAATCTTTTCAATTGAAACTTCCAATTTTTCTGCATTTTGAAGGTCCTCTTCATCTTTTAATGTGGATTTTAGATTCTTATCATTTAAAAATTTAGAGTACTTCGCATTTTCTTCTTTTGCATTTTTATTAAACTTAATTATTTTACTATTAAGTCCCTCTAATGATTCGATTAATAGTGCTCTCAACTTATAATTAGACAATGGGCCTACTTCTGCATATAACTTTAGTGTTTGACCTTGAATTGCAATCCAGCAAATTAAAGGGTAACCAGCCCACCACTTCTCGCACCCAGCCCAACAGTAAAATTCTGCCTTTTCGAGTTCATTCAACCAACTCTCAGGCAAAAATGAAAAATTTGTTGGTGTGTCATTAAAATATCTAAATTTAATGCCTTCTTTAATAAATATCTCGCCTTCTGATTTCAAAGATTGTGAAACAAACTGAAACTCGGTTGATTTGCCATTTTCATAAATAAAATCGATTGCCGCTTTATGCTCACGATACATTTTTATTGCCAAATTTTTCATATTAATACTTTCTTCATTCATCCCTGTTATCCTTCCTAAGGTGTCTTTGTAGTGTTCTATAAATGTATAAACTTTGGAGGAGATTACATCTGCATGATGCTCTAGTAATAAACCAATTAACTCAAAGCAAGCGGCATAATTTAAAGTTGAATAGCTTTGTTCCTCTGGCTCTTCTTCATTTAAGGTTAGAAATATACCGATTACGTCATATTCATCGAAACGCTCTTCAACATCTTCCCTATATTTAGGGAAGATGCGAATAAGTCCCCGATGTGAGATCATAGCTGCATAGTAAATCACAGCCATTACCGCCCATGAGCCAACAGTTAACTTTTGCCGATAGTGAGTTTTCCAGCAAGCGCCGCCAGACTCGTAAAGAGATATTCTTATCCAGAATGGATAAACTGCTGCCGTGGCCTCAACTGCTGGAAGTGATTGAACCCTTTTATCCTAAAGCTGGCAATGGTAGACGTCCGTACGCGCTTGAGACCATGTTTCGCATTCATTGTATGCAGCAATGGTATAGCCTCGGTGATGAAGCCATGGAAGATGCGTTATATGAAATTGCCTCGATGCGTCAGTTTGTGCAACTGTCATTGGATAAAGCCATTCCAGACCGCACTACCATTATGAACTTTCGGCACTTGCTGGAAAAGCACAAGCTGACTCGCAAATTATTCAAAACGGTCAACCAATGGCTGTCTGACTGCGGTGTGATGATGACGCAGGGTACACTGGTGGATGCGACGATTATTGAAGCACCCAGCTCCACTAAAAACAAAAAGAATGAACGAGACCCTGATATGCATCAGACCAAGAAAGGCAATGAATGGCACTTCGGTATGAAAGCCCATATTGGTGTGGATGCCAAGAGTGGCCTCACCCATACGCTGGTGACCACCGCCGCAAACGAGCATGACCTGAACCAGTTGAAGAACCTGTTGCATGGCGAAGAAGAATTCGTTTCCGGCGATGCCGGTTATCAGGGCGCTTCGATGCGGGAAGAGTTGCAAGATACGAATGTGGAATGGCTGATTGCTGAACGCCCCGGAAAAGTCCGG
>NZ_JACSOE010000236.1:0-1738 GCF_014349115.1 Alteromonas sp. BZK5
ATCCGTAAGTGTTTAGCATTTGAAATAAGTAGAAACGCCAAAATCAGTATAATGAACATTTTTGTGTATGCATCTAACAATTGAGTATGATGCCAAGGTGCAATTGCTTGTGTGTAGGTAAACCAAGTAATTATCAAAAGCATGAATTGCCATTTAAATGTTGGAACTTTATAAAACTTATTGGTTTTTGCTGAACGGAAATTGATAGCAACCATTAGAAACATAAAAGCAACGGACATAAATGAATATGGTAAGTTAGGCACCATGTAGCCCCACCAGCGATTAGCTGGATGAATGAAATAAATTGCCTGATAGAGAACAAATGCGTACACAGGAGCACGCGCAATAGACATGACGACACAAGCAATGTGTGTCGTGGCAAATAACAATATTTGAAGCATTTACTTAGCGCCTACAACAAAAGACAAAACTAGTGCTGGTTTATTTTATATACAACCATTAGGGGGGCATTCTCATATTTACTTTGCTTATAGTCTCTGTGTGCGTATAAAACAAATAAGCGGTTGGTTTCGCTATGAAAATCTGCACCAATTATTTTCCAATGCTTTGACGACTTATCAAAATAGCCATATTCATAAGGTTTATGTGAGTAAGGGGCCCTACCATCATTTTTTGTTTTATTCAGCTCATCGACCTTCCATAACCAGTAGTAGTTATAATTGTCTTTAGCTATTTTACTACACGGACCTCCGCACACCTTGCCGTTGTCTTGAGTGACTTTATATCCAATTCCTCCTTTATGGCCTCCAGAATTTCCTATTACAAAATAAGTATTAGTATCTTGAATAATAAAACCATAAATTCCTTCAGATACTTCGGTCCACAAGTCGTTTTCGCCCGAGTCATTATATCTGTCGGAGTGTAAGGGGTGCTTTAAAGAAAAATCTAAAAGCGGAGTGGTAGGTAAGAAGCCTTTATCTACGTCTCCTGTTAAAGCAGTGAACGGGTGAAAGAGAAAAGCAGTAGGCCCTATACTCAACCTGGAATTTATAGAAACGTTACTTGCGTATCCGGTTAGATAATCACTGCTCCAAATAGCTCGCCATGGCTTAGGCACTTCACTAACCCAGCCAGCTGCATGTGCCCTGCCTTTAAGTGAATAAAGCCCACTTAACTTGGAATCCGCTAGATTTTGGGCATCTCTCACTATAAAGCTAGTGAGCCTTTCATTTGCGTTTGCATCATACTTTTCTACTGCATTGACCCAAAGCTGGCCTTCTACGTACTCTAAACCTGTAATTTTATCTAGTTTCTCTTTTCGTTTATTTTGTATCTTCTTTAAATACGATTTATATGGCTGTACTATTTTTGCCATCTCTAGCTTATCTAAACTCTTAGACTCGACTATGGCAGGTATTGACATTTCAGCTATAGCTTGATGGTGAGAGTGTCCAACTACAAAAAAAGACTTAGCATCATCGCTTAAAGTAAATGTTCCTTCAGCATAAGCAATTCTAGAGTCCCCAGCTTCTTTGAGTGGTAACCGGAAAGCCCCCATGAAAGTAACATCTTTATGCTGAATCAAAGGCAGAGTTAAGTGCTCACTGCCTTCTTTAGCTTCTGCTCCATGCGAAACGTTATTAAGCAATGTAATTGTGATAAAAAACAGGAGACTCCGATTAAGAGTGGAGCTCGAAAAATTCTTTTTCATAATTTTCACTTTTATAATAATTGAAGGTAATGGAGTAATAAAAAACATACCTAGCTAGTACTATAC
>NZ_JACSOE010000237.1:0-1734 GCF_014349115.1 Alteromonas sp. BZK5
CGATATAACTGAGCGGCGCGAAGATAGCTCCAGCAACCGCCGCAACGGCCATTCGGCCATTAAAGGCGGTTAAACTGTGATAGACCGTACCTGCAAAGGCAGCCCATAGAAGACTTAGCCAAATTGGAATTGGCCAGAAGCTGACCAGCGTTTCAGTCTCGTTAAAAATGAACAGCCCGCTTAGGGTTAAAAGCGCATCAACCACCGTGCCCAGTAAAAATACCGTGCCCATTAGCTTTATATCTTCCTCTCGCTTGGGCGAAATGGTTATCCATAGAAGGATCAACCCTAACACTGGAATTACTGCTTTGTTCTGGAACAAGATGACCAGCCACCAAATTCCTTGGAACCATACAAAGTTCGCAACCTTTAGTACCGCACTATTCTTCATTTGAAACGCTCATATTTTCAATATCAAAGCATACGTTTACCGGTAAGTGATAGTTCAACCCTATTGCGACAAAAGTAAACGAAAACGCTCTAGTGTAAGTATAGATGCATAGACTGTTTGCTCTTTCCAATTACAAAGGATGTATTAATCGTGAAAATGGTGAAGTATTACGTACTTGGTGCATTAGTGGCGTTAGCACTAACGTTGACCGTGCCAGTGATATTATTAAAAGTGGTATTTGGTTGGATTGCATTTTCCCTTATTGCCGTAAGCAGCGCCTATTTGCTCAACTATCCAAGCCTGTTTCGCAAACGTGAGGATGGCTCAATACCATTCTACATACGCTGGATTTTTGTACCTTTTTTACTGGGCTCTTGGCTTTACAATGAATTCGCACGGAGAACGGATAAAGTCCCCCCCCTACAAAAAATTGAGCCGCACTTATTCCTTGCGTGCCGCATGTCGGGAAAACACGTTAGCCTTTTAAACGAAAACAACATTGATGCCATTCTTGACGTAACCGCTGAATTTGATGGACTGGATTGGACGGCATATCAAGAAGATTACCGCTATTTAAACGTACCGGTACTCGACCATACCAGCCCCACTCCTGAACAGCTTGTTTTAGCAATAAATTGGTTAAATCAGCAAATTTCTGAAAAGAAAAATGTTGTTGTGCATTGTGCGCTTGGACGAGGTCGCTCTGTTCTGGTGGTTGCAGCCTATTTGCTGGCCAAAAACCCTACGTTGAGTGTAGATGATGCATTACATGAAATTAACCAGATACGCCAAACAGCAAGGCTCAACAAACGTCAATTAGCATCGCTGCAGCAGATTAGAGATGGTGGCCTACTTTCACTACAAAAGAATCTAACCCTTATTGTTAATCCAGTTGCTGGGGGCGGTAAATGGGAGCAATACCGAGATGACGTTCTTTCTCGATTAAATGAAAAATTCAAAGTGACCGTGAAAGAAACCACACCTGAAGTAGACGGTAAGGCACTAGCAGAGAAAGCAAAACAAGACGGCGCCCACATTATTGTCGCATGCGGCGGCGATGGAACGTTAACTGAAGTCGCTTCGGCTTTGGTCAACACCGACGTTACCATGGGGATTATCCCCTTTGGTACAGCAAACGCACTAAGCCAAGTGTTGCATGGCTACATTAGTAAAGTTATGCCTATTAGTACAGCATGCGACATCATTATAGAGGGCAATACCTTATCCATAGATACCGCGACCTGTAACGACCACGTTATGCTTTTGGTAGCAGCAGTTGGCTTCGAGGAAAAAATGATTTCGGCCGCTGATCGTGAAGAAAAGAATGTAGGCGGCCAGTTTGC
>NZ_JACSOE010000238.1:0-1728 GCF_014349115.1 Alteromonas sp. BZK5
CCGTTTTTTTGTCCTGCTGAAAAGTGACGATTGTAAATTACAATCCGATGTTTTGACCTGCTGAAAAGTGTCGATTGTAAATTACAATCCGTAAATTTTTCAAGAGTTAATGGTTGATAAAGATAGTAATTATTGTAAACCACCAACATCCTTTAGAGCCGCAACAATCTCATCTATACTCGATTCACGAGGTAAACCTTCAAACGTCATTGTCACTTTATTGCCAATCCGTTTAACTTTAAGTTTTGACCCGTTTAGTATGGTTGTTTTGTTTACAGGCTTCTCTTCCTCTTCAATAACAGAAATAACAGACTTTAAAAAGAGATTGTTTTTTCTATCAGGATAATTGGACTTAATCTTTTCTACAGCTTGAGATAACGCTTGAGGGTCCTCTTTGTATAAACTTCCGATTCGCACAAGTTGGTTTAGTTTTACTTTAGTAACGTCCACCAACTTTTCAGCAAGGCCTAGAGCATCATATGCATCTCTGGCCTTCATTGTTCGAGCAAAATTACCAGCGTCCCAGCCAATCATTTCAGCTATTTCTTTTCCTGTAAGAACTTTGTCGTCAACAAGAGGCAAAATAGAAAGCCATCGTTCGAATGGTAGGATGTCATTTCTATCCTCGTTTTCACTAAACATAAGTTTAGCCGCTTCAGCATCATTAAGCGTTTTAATAAAAGCCTTGAAAAAGCCCACTGTTCGAGATGCTTCAAAACGGAGTCTACCTACTATTAGCTCATAAACAATACGACCATCTTTAGTAGTTTCATTTGTTTTTCTCACGACGCCCGGAATATGCTGACCATCAGCTTCAATAGACTTGCGTAACTGTGCTATCCGTTCTGTAACAAGAGAACTATTATGTCTGTCATGGTATTTAAAGATTTTTACTTGATCATGCTCTAAATGTAGTACCGGCTCTTTGATAGCTTTAGGGCGCTTTTCATGAACGCCCATGGCAAGGTTAACGGCAGGGTTAACCGTTTTTTTGTTCTGTGGTTCGCGTTCCTGTTGATTAGTATTTTGTTCTTCATCGCTTTTGATGACATCAAGCAAACTCCGCATATGACTTGTCTTCTTACTCATCTGTTAAACCTCGTTCTCATCTGTACTATTTTGGAAACTATTCAAGCTTGTTAAATCAGTAATAATTTCGTTGAATAAATCTTTCATGTTTTCAGTAATGCGTTTATCTGGCTTAACAGACTCATATGGTGTTTGAAACACTGCTGAAGCATTATCAATGGATTCAGAATGAAGCATGCTGTTCGTATACATATGTCTACCAAGTACAGCTTCCATAACCTCTATAAATTCATTGCTCTTAGTATTTCGGCGGTCATACATTGACGCCATAACTTTGATACTATTAAAAACCTTCCCTTCAGCTACTTTAAAAACATATTCAGTTGCCATTTCGAGAAATTGTCGAGTACTGACAAAATCAAGCATACGCGGAGGGCAGGGGATAATAATGTTGTCTACACTGAGAAGTGTTTGAAGGCCGATAATGCCAAGGCTAGGAGGTGCGTCTACAAAAACAAAATCATAGTTATGTCTAACTGTATCAATACCTTCTTTCAGTCGTTGAAAATATTCAAGTGGATCATCATCGCCGCTGCTAATCTGACGTGGTCAACCAAAATTGACCAACCCAGTTAAGCTACTTTTTTCAATTTCTTCATGTCCGCCTCATATTGATTTGGACTTCTGTAATCTAGATAC
>NZ_JACSOE010000239.1:0-1725 GCF_014349115.1 Alteromonas sp. BZK5
TAAGTGATGATCGCGTTGCATTAACCTATTCTGGTTATATTGACGCTTTATCATATGGGTTTCCTGCACTTGCTGCTGTAGTCTCAGCTTCGATACCTACTGTTTTTTCGGTTTTACCACTGATACAACAGTACTATTTTTTGAGAGGTTTTATAGTTGGTGATTTAACTGAAAGTTTTGTTTGGCTTTATCTTATTTCATTGCAGGCCTATACAGCCTTATTATTAATAATAGCCAGTCTAAGGGCTCTTCATCCTAAAAGATTTTTACAAGGTTGAGGTCTATTCTATCGAGTCAAACACTCTAAAGTATTATTCATATAGGGAATTAATATTAGAGGTTAAGCTTTTAAATTTTTTTCGCTAGTCCACATCATTGAACGGTAAAACTTTGTCGATATCAGCTTTAATTAAAACAAACGCTAGGACGATTACACCAACAATGAAGCCTATTATTGACATTGCAAATGGTGCAGATAAGAAACCAGGGTTGCTCCACTTATTAATTAACTGAGACTCTGTTTGCATTGCTAAACCCCCATTTAACCAGACGAACGTCATTGTTGGTAATGGAATTAAAAGCATAAAGCCTAGTAAAAGGTTAATTCTCTTTAACCAAAAATACTCAAGCGTTCTCATTCAGTTTCCTCTTTCTTAAGTCTAGCCATCATGTTCATTACATTGCTCACCTATTTCTTGCTTTCGCAGTGAACAATTGGTTTGTACTGCAAAGCACAAAAGTAAAACTGAGACTAGTGTTAGCATTATTTTTGAGTAAGAAAGCCCGTCAGCTAGCTCAAAAAAAGAAATACCAATTGCAATAGCGCTAACTCCACCCATGATCGTTGAGCTTTCTTGAAGAGTCTTTAATTCTTTCAAATCTTATTTCCTCGGCTCTTCTTCTTTGCCAGAATCAATTTTATCTCTATAACCATTGCGCACCACAACAGATAGAGGGAAATTCCCGCTATAAGGAAACAAAAGAAAAGCCCCACAGTAGCCATCATGAAACCCATAGCTTTATTTCTTTCTCCTAAATATCAAGAGAGTCAAAATGCTGAGAAGATTGGCAAGGAAAGCTATTACTGACCATCCCAGCAGCGTTGTTTGTCTTTCGTTTAGATCGTTCGGCTACGAATCAGATACAATTAAAGCAATTGCGATGACACTTAAAAGTAAGCACCCAGAAAAAAATCTAAATGGTTCTCTGAAGTGATTAATAAATCACACGCTCCATTCCTCTGTTGTTTATTGTCCACCGTTCCAATCAATCACTGGCGAATACGACAAAACAAACTCAACATGTGACCTAAGTAACCGTGAACCTGAAATAGCCGATTGAACAGAGCTTATTTTCTTTGGTGCATCTGAATTAATTAAGTCATCACACAATGAGTTATCTATTAATGAAAAGCAGAATAGAGCAGCATAATATTGGTGAAGTTCCTTCGAAACTTTATATTGGCAAAGCCTAAAACCAATTTTACGAGAGCACCTGAAAGCATTGAATATTACTGCTAGAGTAGATTCCTTCGCTTCATACAGCTTTATTAAGTCTTCAGTAGTGGCCTGCATTTTATTCCTTTGTTAAAGAGTTGCTTTGGAAAGATGGGATTGCTTAATTTTTACTTGCGTAAAATCTCCCGCCCTGTTTGGGAATGATATCCAATATGAACAAGGAGCATTTTTGTGTTCTGGCAATATCGCAACAGCCATGCAATCAACA
>NZ_JACSOE010000240.1:0-1690 GCF_014349115.1 Alteromonas sp. BZK5
TCACTAAAGGCTCTGAAGATGATGCTATACGAGAATTCACAGCATATTTAACACCACACCTTCTTAAAAACTGTGAATCAAAAAAAAAGAACCTTCAGCAAATTGAAACAATTAAAGAAAGGGTCAGAGGCACTATTAAGCGAACGGAACAGGTCCTGCTCAGATTAAAAGGTAATCTCAAACAGCGCCTAAACACATTTTCAAAAAAATCTCAAAATGATTCAGACGCAAAGGTAAAACTCGTAACGATACATGGTGCGAAAGGCCTAGAGGGAGACACTGTGTTTTTGGTAGGTATATCCAATAAAAAAATGCCTGCCGCTAAGGCAGAGCAAGAGGCTTCCCTCCGTGGCAGCAAGTATCACAGTATTATGTTCGAAGAGGAAAGACGTTTACTTTATGTCGGTATCACGAGAGCTCAGAGGGTGCTTCACTTAAGTGCATTTCAAGGTACACACATGAGGCCAACGAGCAATGGTTATTCTAAACTTATACCACCCCCTCTCATTGATAATTTGCCCACAATTTATCAAGTCGAAACAGATTATTAATACAATAGCCTAAAACTCATAATAGGCGTTTAGTCAATGAATGAACAAATCACGACTGATAAGGATGTTAGCCATTTCTATAATGAAGTATTAATGTATAGCGCTATTCCAGCTTATACATTGTTGCTGATATTTGGTGTCGTAGTTGGTCAGAATGCAGTGGGTTCATTATTCGTCGTAATGATCTTACTTTCACATTATGCAGCGCAAAAAACATCACTAAAGCTCAAAGTATCTATACTTCGGGTCAGTAAATCCGGCCTATATAAAGCGACGTTTTACACAATAGGTTTTTTATGTGTTATGCATTGCCTGACCAACATCCTTTTTTATGACCTTGTCAACCCAGTAAGTAGTTTGTTCGCCTTTTTTCTATGTTACGCAATGCTTGGATTCACCGTTAAGACATTGCAGTTGATGGTGTTCGTTCGAGAGAAACGAGAAAATAAAAACAAAAAAAGTAACAAGTAAACAGTAGGTCGAACCATTACGGCGTCATGAAACAAGAACCACTAATCAGTTCTGTTACGGTGTCAGGGATATTGACGTGAACTCAATTATGATGTCATCAAAATTAGAAACAATTCTTACGTCATCATAAATACGCCAAACTCCACTTCCCTTATCAATTACTTAAACAGGCTAAACAGCCTGTTTAAGTTGACGAATTCAATCAATCCAACTAAGCCACCTTCAGTGATTCTTTTTTATAAACCAACTGACTAGTTGAGCATTCTTTTATAGTGATTTCGTGACTTCTATCACATTTGAAAACGGGTTGATATAGCGCTCCCTGCTTACCATTCACGTATAAATAAATCACTTCAATCACAGCACCAATAATGGGTATGTCTTTGTTCGGCGGGATAGTGACTTTACCAACATCTACGAGCTGATTTGATGAATTGTATAGGCCGATTGAAACACTACGCTTATTCTTTGTGTGGTCTATCACAATCACCGATGCTGAGTTTGTATTCTTGATTTTAAGTACATCACCCTCTTTATTAGGTCTACCACCAGCATAGATACTACTTCCCTTACGAAGCACAATTCCTTCTTCATTTTGCGACTTAGAATAATCGATTGCTTTTAAGAGTGATTCAGGACAGTTTACTTCGACCGGCATCAGAACTTTG
>NZ_JACSOE010000241.1:0-1637 GCF_014349115.1 Alteromonas sp. BZK5
CGGCGTTTTTCAAGGTAGTTGTCGCCTGAGCTGTTAAGCAGCTTCTTTTTTGTTCTCTGGGTTTAATTTCACATCACCGATTTCCTCCCAGTTTCTAATACCCTTTGACCAGCGGTTAGGGTTCTTTTTTTGCGCTTTGGTATATAGCTCATGGCGTTTTGCCAATATCGCTTTATCTTCACCATTATGGCGTTGCGCTGGTGTCACGAATTTGATGCGACTATGCCTGTGCTCAGTGTTGTACCATTGAGCGAAGCCTTTCATCCAAGCTCTTGCATCTTCAAGGCTTTTAAAGCCTTCGCTTGGCCAGCGGTGACTGTATTTGACCGTGCGGAACAATGATTCTGAGTACGGATTATCATTGCTGACACCGGGGCGGCTACGAGAGCCAATGACACCCATATCAAGCATTTTGGCTTGCATCGTTAGGCACTTCATCGGGCTACCGTTATCTGAATGCAATACCACGTCTTTTTTAACGCATTTCTCAGACCAGAGCGTGCGCTCAAGCAATTGGGCAGCATGTTCACCTGATTCACTGTCATGAACTTCCCACCCGACAACCTTACGGCTGAAGATGTCGATTATCATGTAGAGGTAGAAGAACCGACCAATGACCGTTGACGGGCAGTAACTAATATCCCAAGTCCACACTTGGTTTGGCGCTGTCGCTGTGTACCCCTTAGGTTTAGCTCGGCTACCTTTAGGTTTTGCTTTACCTCGATGGGTTAGCTGGTCATTGGCTTTCAACACACGATAAAAGCTCGATTCAGACGCGAGATATTGCCCGTTATCTGCCAGCATTGGCACTATCTGACTTGGCCCTAAATTGGCGTATTCTTCTTGGTTACAGGTAGCTAATATCGCTTGCTGCTCTTCCTCAGTGAGCTTGTTACTCGGTTCTGGCCTATCAGCTGTAGGTCTTTTGTCACCACTGATTTCACCGCTTTCCTGCCAGCGTTGTAATGTGCGTACAGACATACCAACTTCTTCACAGGCTTTCTCTTTTCTAGCACCTGAGCTGACTGCTTCATCAATCAGAGATGCGTAATGCTGCCTATCTGTGAGTGAGGTTAATTGTCCTCGTCTTCCCCCCAGTAGGCATTTAACTTTTTTCTGAGCACCAACAACGCTGCCGTTTCAGCAAGCGCAGCATCTTTGCGCTTTAACTCTCTTTCTAACTCTTTAATCCGCTTACGATCATCCTTTCGCTCTTGGGTTAATTGCTTACGTTGCTGGGCTTTAGTTTGATTGCCTGCAATGCAGCTTCGCTTCCATTCTTTAACTTGCTCAGGGTAAAGCCCTTTTTCACGGCAATACTCACTTAACTCAATTTCGCTCAATGCTGCTGTTTCTAAAACAATTGAGAACTTTTGCTCTGGTGACCAACCATCTGAACTATTGCTATCTGCCAAACTAGAACCTGCTTGTAAATACTTATCTCGCCATGAATACAAAGTAGATAAGTTGATACTCTCTAGCTTTGCGAATTGGCGTAATGATAAGCCACTTTCAACCAGCTTTCTAATGATGGCTTTCTTATGATCTTCAGGATAATGCTTCACTAATATCTAACTTACCGCTCCCTGTTATATTTTTATGAAAAACTGAGGCGACAACTATCCTGACACAGGGGG
>NZ_JACSOE010000243.1:0-1602 GCF_014349115.1 Alteromonas sp. BZK5
CTAACACATATGAGCCCAACTCCCGTCAATAGGTAATAGTAGTTCTCTGGCTGCTTTAGCAGTCAGTCCAAATCTCTGTGCCAAACCTCCTAGCTTCATCTGTCGTGGTTATCGTCAGGCATCACCTGCGGCAAACACATATAGAGGCTCTCTTAATACGATCTCATCGCTGCCTGTTACTATGCAATCCTTTACGTGTACAGGGGCACTAGACATTCATCGGTTAACCTGATGCTGGCACTATTCAAACGTAGTGGCTGATTTCTGTCGCCAGTTAGGGGCAGGCTCAGTTCAGGTGCAAGCGATTTAGCACAGAGTATTGATGCGCAACAGACGGATGTCTAATCAAAGCGTAGTGGCTGTGGACACTGGTATAGTTCATGTTGAACAGGTTCTTTTCCCTAAATCATCATGAACACAATACTCGCCATTCGACCAGTTAGGCGTTCAGCTCATCCGCCTGTGCGACTTACCCTGCTAAAAAGCGTTCACTGTCGAATACCGTCTGGTTCTTTAGCATAAAATACATGCAGCGACCTAGTTTATGTGCCAATGCAGAGAGTGCTTTTGCTTTGCTCATTCGTTTCTGCAGCTTAGCGAGATAGGCTTGCGCCGGAGGATTACCCTTCAAAAACAGCACTGCGGCTTCAGAGAACGCCCATTTAAGGTGCGCGTTACCAATTTTATTACCCTGCGTACCGTAGGCTTTACCGGCTGATTCCGCTTTACATTTAACTAGCCGAGAATAAGACGCAAACTTCTGAACACTGTCGAAGCGCTTAATAGTGCCAATCTCATAAAGAATGGTGAGGGCCAATACTCGCCCAACGCCAGGTAATGAACGCAACAAATAGTAGTCACGGCCGTTGTCATGTTTAGTCAATTTTTCTACATAACATTCAATGCTACTGACTTCATGGTCATAAACTTCAATTAATCGTAGATTCATATCAATACTGCGTTGAACCTGTGGATTGGGGAAATATCCGCGCATTGCATCGCGACCGGTGGTGTAGCTTAGGTCTGATTTTTCAGGTACTGGTAGGTTGTACTGTGACAACGCATTCTTTATGAATGCCTTTAACTCGGCACTATGGCGCATAGCATTCGTTCGTCTACGTAATAAATCTCGAATAGCACGCTTCTCCTTGGGATAAACGTAAGCCAAAGGAAAATTACCACCTCGCATAAGCTTGGCAATTTTATACGCATCAATTTTATCGTTCTTGGTTTTACCGCCATGAATCGCCTTCATATAGAGGGCGTGGCCGAGAATAAAATCAATATTATGATGTTCGCAAAAATCACTGAGCCAGTACCAGCAATGCATACATTCTGCGCCCACCACAATATTCCCGATGTAGGGTGCAAGAAGGTTTAAGAGCTGCTCAGGAGAATCTTTTATCTTCTTATGAACCAGTATCTCGCCGCGAGCATCTAGGATGCATACATAAAGCATTCGTGCATGAAGATCGATTCCGCAGTAAAAAGGATGTAAGTTAGTATAGAATTGCATTGAGTCTTCTCCATTTTGGGTTTGGTCGCCTTCCAGCTTAGCCAATAAAATTGGTTAAGCTGGGGAGAAGGCTCAATAAGTATCAA
>NZ_JACSOE010000244.1:0-1587 GCF_014349115.1 Alteromonas sp. BZK5
AAATTGTACGGCGCAATATCGGGTAGAGGTAATGGATTCATGCGTGAATGTGCATCATTTGGCGCTTTGCTCGGTCTAGAGGTCGATTACGAAGAAGGTGTATCAGAACGTGTTGCGCTCAAACAGGGAATATCTCCGGTAGAGCCTAGCTGGGAAAAAGCACAGATATTTTCTGAAAGGCTTAATTCGCCTGTTGAAAATAAGCCCAAAGTCGAAACACCATCCGATGCGTTAATCGCTAGTTTGAAGTTTAAAGGCAAAGTCGATTTACCCTATATGACGGAAATTAGCGGCCTACCAGAAAATGATTTATTGCAAAGCTTAACGGGTGCAATATTTTTCAACCCAATCAGAAAGGCCTACGAATATAAGGATCTTTATCTCTCGGGCAATGTGATTAAAAAGATTAAGGACGCAGAAGCGAACCTAAGCGAATATCCCCAGCTACAAGGCAATATAAACGCACTAAAAGAAATCGCGCCTGAAAAACTCAATGCAGGAGAAATTACGGTCGCGTTTGGCGCGCCGTGGCTACCTGATGAATACCTAAAGGACTTTATTCACCATTTACTACAAATAAAAAATGACTACTTGGAGCAGGCCAGTACTAATTATGTCGCTGGCAGGTGGGTAACTAACATCGAAAGTTATCATGTGGATTGGTCTAGGAATACTACAACGTATGGAAACCACAGAGTTAATGCAGTTGATATTATCAAAAAGTTACTGAATTTCGCGCCACTTAAAGTGGTAGATAGAAACTCAAACGGCAAACCCATCATCAATAAAACTGAAACTGAATTACTACAAAACAACGCAGAACGAATCAAGGATGAATGGGGAAAATGGATCTTTGCTTGTCCGGTCAGAAAAGAAACGCTAACCGAACTCTACAATCAACAATTCAACGCTTTCGTAGAGCCTGTTTTTGACGGCTCAATATTAACCGACGATGAAGGTTATTTACCCGGTCAAAACCGAACAATAAAAGCGCGACCTCACCAATTATCCTGCATTATGCGTGGCGTTATGACAAAAAGCTTATTGTGTGATGCCAGTGTGGGGGCTGGAAAAACACTGATTTCATTAAGCCTTATCTCGATGCTTTATCAACTGCAAAAACAAAATAAAGGGCAGAGATTTAAAGCTATGATTGTCGTGCCAAATCATTTAATCAATAACTGGATAAATGAAATCAACAAGTTTTATCCCTCACTCGCTAGCAAGGTGCTCGTAGGTACTGAGTACATGACTTCTAAGAAACAACGTGAAGCTTTTTTGGCAAACATTGCTTTTGGTGATTGGCCTATCGTGCTAATTACTCGCTCCACGTTCGGCCTGATCCCTTGCTCAGATGATTACACAACGGGCTTTATTCAAGACTACATAGAAGAAGTCGAAGAACAAATAAAAAGCACTGATGATAAACTCACCCTTAGAGAGTTAGAAAAAGTTAAACGCTCACTAAATTCAAAAATGCTCAGTGTCTTAAACCGACAGAAGAAAGACAAAACTAATTTTTGTTTTGAAAAACTTGGTATTCAACAAATCGTTGTTGATGAAATACACGAGGGGGGCTTAAAAAAC
>NZ_JACSOE010000245.1:0-1580 GCF_014349115.1 Alteromonas sp. BZK5
AATATTTATAAAGCTACATACAAAAATCACTTTTTGTAATAAAGATTAAATAATAATCTATCAATTTGCATTAATTTTGTTATTATTTAAGTCGAAAAATTTCAGAAAGTAGCAAATAGCTAAGTTTGAAAGGTTAATTAGACTCGAAGGTGTCTTTTTTTTTTACAGTGAGTAAGTTGCTGGTTTTTAAGTAGTTGATATTAAAAGGTTTTTTTGTTGGTTCGCTTATTGCTTGTAAAGTAGTAGCGCTATCAGTGTATTTAGTTTTTCGAGGGTAAAATGAGCCAAAAAATTACTCAAAGTGATAGTTCGTCTGAAAAGACAAACTCTCGCCGTAAGTTTTTAGTAAAAACTGCGGTGGGCTCCGCGGCCCTAGCGGTACCGGGTAAGTCGGTATGGGGGACCTGTTCGGTATCGGGAGCTATGTCTGGAAATGTATCGAAATTTAGCGAAGAGCAAAAGTGTAGAAAACCCGATATAAACGGGGGGTGTTCTCCTGGTACGTGGAAAGATGCAGTCGATGGTTCAATGAATGGAAAAAGATTAAAATCGATGTTTTCTGTTCTGGATAAACAACCAAACTTACCTGCAGCTGAAGCCGGTTCTATTTTGTGGGTCGCTTATGAGAAACATTTGCAGTCTGTTATTAATTCCAACTCTATGCAAATAGACCGCCGCCTTATGTCAAGTGATGTTAGTTATTTTAATGGCGGTATACCGTTGTCTGCTGCTTTAAGCGATCCCGGTGGCGTCGACTACAATTTGGCCGCTGTTTGGTTAAATGTTTACTTTGGTTTTTATCCGTCTATTATTGACCACTTAGCAGAACATGGACTTAGAGTTGCCAAAGCCAATGAGTTGGTTAATGAGATAGCAGTTTATCTCTTCACTGAGGCAAAGATTGCAATGTCTTCACCAGCCATGTTTGGTGGAACTGAGCTGGTTGGTTTTAACTATAATTTTGAATCAGAAGCTTCAACGAATTATGGATTGTCTGATATTGAAGATAATGAACATAATCGAACCACCAAGTACGGTTTCGATGAAGACCACAGAGATAGCGACGAAGATGATACTGGAAGAGGACGAGGAAAAGGTAGAAAGGGTAGATGGTAATTTAGAGTCTTGCCTTCACCGATAAATATGTTTAGGTTCAGTGAATTTATTCTAGTTAAAGTGCTGACTAATAGTCGTTATCTCCTTATTTTTGACAAACGTTCAGGGGATACTTTAGCATTGGAATACTTTGATTTAGAAGCTATCAGAAAGTTGCTCGTCAATGCCCATGAAGGAGCCTTTTGGAAATCAGCACTCGCGTTTGAATCAATTAGCTTTAATAAAGCGGTAGAGATAGGGATTCTTGTAGAAGTTTGAAATCTATATATATTGACACTGGTCCTTATACCTTTAAACTCGTTAGCTCTTGCGAATCTCTTCAAAACGCTGTTAAAAAAATGTATGGAGAGTCTCAAGTTAAAAGCCCCCGATTTCAGATAATAAGTGCGACATTCATGGAAAGGTGTAGAAGAGGAGGCCAACTGCTAAAAGTGGTACGCTCTTCTCGTCAAAGAAACAAGCAG
>NZ_JACSOE010000246.1:0-1558 GCF_014349115.1 Alteromonas sp. BZK5
CAAATATACCGAACCCAGATAAGACTAAAAGAAGAGAAGCAAGAAAACGACTGACTTCCGTTAATACATTGATTTTAACAAGTTTATCAAATTGCAAATCTCTGGAAAGTAAAGAAGTCGTTACACTGGTAAAAGGAGCGAATAAGAAATTCAGTGATAATATTAAAAAAATTGGAGCAACACGTGGCTCTTCAAAAAAACTCGATAAGTAGTCTGAAGATATTGCAAGTAAGAGACCTAAACCCCAAGAAAAAATAATAGATAGACCTATTCCACTTTTTACCTTGTCTTTTGTTAACTCCTTCTCTCTAATCAAATAGCTTGTTGTACCCATTAGCTTTAGCTCTGAAGCTATAAGTACTACTGCTCCTGCGATAGCATAAACCCCAAGCTCGTCTGGAGTTAACAGTCTGGCCATGATAATTACATTTACGAAACCAATTACTTTCAGAAGATATTGAGAAGCAGCAGACAAAATTACTGATTTACGAACGTTCAATTAGGTAATTCCATTTCATCAACAGGTTTATAACAGGGTAAAATTTGGTTTAGTATCGATTGATTACTCTTCTCGGATGCGTTGATAAACTCTATTGCTGCACTTCCCATTTCATAGGCGAATTTTCCGTTTTCTAGAAGATTGATACAGGTGTCGCCAAAGCCAAACTCTTCAATAGCAAAAATAAAAATACCTTTACCGCTAGCATGTTCTATACCTTCGGCCCCCTCATTCGAGGTTACCAACGGTTTACCGTAGCATAAGGCCTCTACCGATTTAATTTTTAAACCTGAACCGGTCAGACATGGATTAATACAAAAAGCGCAAGAGTCATAAAACTTAGACAATGATTCAACCCTACCTAAAAAGCTAACTCCTGGTATTTTTCTTTCCACTATTTCCTCATAAATTGCTCCTGCAATATGTAACTCTGCGTTAGGTACAGCATTGAGAATATTCTGCCAATGGCTATTGAGAAACCATTCTAAACCTTCCTTGTTATGCTGATTTTGTGACCCAATGAAACCAATAACATGTGGTTTGTTGGTAAAATACACCTTGCGTCTAGCGGGCTCGAGTATATCTAATGTTACAACCTTTGTTTCAAGCCCCTGCAATGCAGAAGAGAAGAGTTTAGCTTCATTTCGTTGAATAGCGAAAACGTAATCGAATCGTTTAAGAAGTAACTTTTCTTGCTCTTCTGTTAACTCCCACCATACCCCATGTCCGTTGCGCTCTCGTACTCGTTTGTTCCTGTTGGCAAATCTATCATGTGTGTCGACAATTTTAACAACATCTTGTTGTAGTCCTTCGACTAGCTTAGATAGCAAAGCGTACTCACAAATAATTGCGCTTGGCCTCACGCTTTCTACAATGCTATTAAACTCTTTTTTAATCCTTTCTGTGACATATGCATCTTCAAAAATTGCATCTTTAATAAAGGGGAACCTTTTGAGAAACGTTTTACGTTTTAAGAAATTCAAGAAATGCTGATACCAGGTACCTTCAAAAATCTCACCGTTATTCAACTCGTAATACCGTGAGCCATAGTGCTTAACC
>NZ_JACSOE010000247.1:0-1542 GCF_014349115.1 Alteromonas sp. BZK5
TAACAACGCTGCCTTCAGTTGGATAAATGACGAGAAATTGTTTTCATCCGTCAATGAACGGTTAGAAGCCTTATTTTATTTGTTTGAAGCAATGATGTTTCGTATCGATACTTTTCTTATTTGCTTGCTTTTATCGTTATTGGTGCTCATACCAACAGTGATTGATGGACTCTGTCGTTGGCAAATTCTGAGATCGTCTGATAACAACGCTTCAATAAATATTTACAACGTAAGTGAGCGTTTTTTTTATCTCTTACTTTTGTTACCTGTTTACGCTTTTTTTCTCCCTGTTCCTATTACACCAGCCGCGTTTAGCATTTGGATTGGTCTAATCTGCATCGCTATTTACTTCATGGCATCAAACCTACAACACCGGATATAAACATGAACCGTTTAATTAAAACCACTACTTTAATATTGAGTGCTTTCATCGCTATTAACGTTAGTGCACAAACATCTCCCATTGTTGACCAACCTTCATCAAGCGATTCATTGTTTGAAAATGGGTTTGTCGATTTGCCACCCAATTTGATAGTGAAGCCGGATCAAGAGCATAAAATCGTACGTTATTTTATCGATTTTTCTTGTATATACTGTCGAAAGCTCCGTTCCGTTATGGATACTTGGGGTAATACTCTAAGTCGGGGCTATAGACTGGTTTATCACCACGTCGGTGACATGGAATCCCCGTACTATTTTCTCCAGTCAGCTGCTTTAACATATGTAATGAACAGTGACATCACTTATGGCCAAAAACAGCAGTATATAGAATTGATGTTTACTCACATCAATCAGGTTAAGACTAATAAAGAGTTAGTTAGACTTATAAAAGAAGCGACTGCAAGTGTTGGGTTGAATCCTTCAGAGGTTGCAAAATATATAATGACTGAAGAGGCTACCGTTGATTATACCGCCGCGGTTGATTTGCAAAACCAGGTTAGTATTAACGTAACCCCTTCAATTCTTATAGCCGGTCGCTATCTCACCCACCTTGGTATGACTGACGGCTCTCCAGAAAGATGGATTGAATTAATCAATAAAGTTACGTCCATCGATATTTATTCCCGCAGTAATACACTTACCAATATCCCGAACCCATTATTACAAGGGCTACCCACAAAGGATTAAATGATGAAAAAATCTCCGATTATTCGCTTAGATCTTATAGGACTTGTAACATCAGTTATGATGGCGTCTGCATTTGCGCAAGAGCCATCGTCACTGACTGAACCTTCGTTAGCTGAATTCGAAGAAATTACAAATCCAAGCACAGAAGTCGTTAAGAAGATTACTCCCCTTTTTGACAAACAGGCGCAATCTATTCGTTACTTTAACGCTCCAGATAATTTAATGGCAGTTGGCGTTGTCACAAATACATTTAAAAAACAGGTTTACTACACAAATCAAAATGGTGACTTTGTGATGTCTGGGCGTCTTTACGAGACGGACAGTAAATTGATGCACGATCAACTCGTCAAATCAGAACTTAAAGTCTTATTACCAGAAGAGTTCACCAACTCTATAGAGACAGCACCTAGTTTC
>NZ_JACSOE010000248.1:0-1501 GCF_014349115.1 Alteromonas sp. BZK5
ATCTGGATTACAAGAGTCCAAATCAATATGAGGCTGACATGGCTAACTTACAAAAAGCGGCTTAACTGGGTTGTGTGATTTTGGTTGACCACGTCATTCGGTTATGAGTATATCAAATCCGTAGAAAGCGAAAACTGCGGTTATGATCTAGAGATAGGTAAGGGTAAAGGTAAACTATGTGTAGAAGTAAAAGGTAGAGGCCAACAATCTCCAGACATAACATTGACTCCGAACGAATATAAGTATTTTAAGGAAAGAAAGAAAAACTATCGACTCGTAATTGTTACAGGATGTATGACCGATGAACCAAAAATTTTTATTTGTAAATTTAAGAATAAGAAGTTAATTGTCATAAACAATCAAGAAATGTCAGTAGTTGGAAAGACTGTGGAATCTTTCAGGTTACAAATTAATTAATCATGGGGTGAGACTTTTCTAGATACTTTCAATAATTACAAGCTTAGTTTTTATATAATACAATATTTATAGAAAAACTCAGTAAAGTGATAGTCATGGCAACTTTTTTACTTAGTACTACATAATTATAAAGTAGTTAAGTGTCTAGAGAGTTCTAGTCGATTCACTGGGCTAATAAATACACGCTTCATTACAGGTATACCGTTTCGTACTTGATTGGCGCTAGCAGCTTAAGAATACGGTTTTCTTGCTGATAGGTTAGCCCCACATCGCGCATCGCGCCTTGGACATACTCCACCAATATGTAAAATTCACGCTCCTTAATATTGAGACCCGTGTGAGACTCCAACATTGTTTTTCCATCGTATTCGCAAGGCCCGCCAATAAGCTCGCATGTTTGCAATACAAGTTGATCTCTTAAATGTTTTTTGGGAACACCTTTGAAGTAATGACTAATTACGGGGTCAGTGTAAATTCGCGTAATCGCTACGCCGTATATGGTATTGAGCGTTTTATGGCCGCCAATTTCTTCATAAAGGCTTTGTTCAGGAGCGCTGGCGCATGCGATTATCAATACGCTTAACGCAGCAATTACCATTAACCGGAAGCAGTGTCTGATCATTTCGTTCCCCTATCAAAAAGTGCTGTTTACCGTTAGATAAAATCCTGAAGAACTTTCTTGCAAAGGTAAATTGCCCAAATCCACATAGGCAGCGGTAATCGAAATAGATTTATTTGGGAAGTAGGCAATAAAGGCATCAACAACGGTGTCTTCTTCAGCTAAGCCTCCTAATCGATTGGTTTGCGTTCTAAACTCTGTGCCAATTGCTGTGGTAGGGCTAATTAATACTGCTAAAGAGCCCTCCCATTCGAGCTTAGCGCTATCGTTGTTTTCAGAACCAAATCCAAGTAAGCCAAACACATTCGCCTTTGTATATCGCGCGGTAAGATTGGTGAGTAAATTATAACCTGATGGAGTGCCTAATGACGTGCTCCAATAGATTCACACACCCAGTTAAGAGATAATTATCTCAACTGGAGTGTATATGAAAACCCGAAAAAGCTACTCGAAAGAATTCAAACT
>NZ_JACSOE010000249.1:0-1496 GCF_014349115.1 Alteromonas sp. BZK5
GAAAGTGTTTAGGCTTCAAGCAGCCAGCGATTGTATTTAAAGAAATGGCATTGGCTGCTTGATATTGACGAGTGTCGCACTTCGCAGTTGAATTCGGGCTTATATCAGACACTGCTTTTAGTTCAATGAACGAAGAGCAACTAGCTTTACTACCCAGCGATCTTACTTTACTTCCCATCGCAGTGCCTACTATTGAAATGGGAGGAGGCTCCGTCCGCTGCATGGTCGCGGGTATTCACCTTGAGTGTAAAACGATTGGCGCTAAACAAACTACGACTAATAACATCAGCTTTGACACCCGCGTGAGGCTAGCAAAAGGTGATGACTTGGAAGGCTTGCTTGCGTTAGCTGAAGCTGCATCGCCAGGTATGACAACCTTCCCACCGGATAGAGCAACGCTTGATAACAAATTAAAGCGTTCAATTAGAGAAGAACAAAAACTTATGCGTCAAGAGCGTCCAGACTACCTTTTGTTTGTATTGGAGGACCTTCGAACTGGCAAGCTTATTGGTACATCTGCAATTTTTGGTGAATTAGGAAAAGAGGACAGTTTTTATAGTTACAAGCGAGAAAAAGTCGCACAGCGAAATAAATCACTAGGCGCACACTACACCCACGACATACTGCACCTAAGTCACCATTTTGAGGGGTACGCGGAAGTGGCATCACTCTACTTACTGCCTGAATACAGAAAACACTTCAACGGAAAACTACTTTCAAAAGTACGCTACCTTTTTATGGGTTTACATCAGCATGTATTTCCAAAGCAAGTCATGGCCGATCTACGAGGCTATGTAAATAAGGATGGGGAATCGCCTTTCTGGAATGCCGTCGGACGTCACTTTTTTCCTATGACATACGCTGAAGCGGATTTATATGGTGCCGTAAACGGAAATCAATTTATTGCTGATTTAATGCCCAAACTTCCACTGTATGTAAATATGTTACCCAAAGAGGCTCAGTCGGCTATTGGTAAACCACATAACGACGGCCAACCCGCTATGGCAATGCTAGAAAAAGAAGGGTTTAAATTCACGAACTATATCGATATTTTTGATGGTGCGCCGAGTATGGAAGCTGAAGTTTCAAGCCTAAAAACTGTCAAATCAACAAAGCAAGTAAGAATAAAAGTTGGCGAAGGTACAAGGCGCGGCACCGAGAGTAAAATGAAGCTTATCGCCACGTTAAGCCAGCCTTTTTATGCAATGATGGCAGAAACCGAAGAACAAGACGAAATAGCTGTTATTTCTCGCAAAACAGCACAAGCATTAAACGTTAGCTCGGGAGATACCATTTTACTTTCAGATGTTTAGCCTCGTACGTATATCCAAAAACCGCCGTTCAATGACGAAAACTCGGTGTGCGCTTTACGCTTAACTAAAAAGAAAGCCCGCAAATGCGTAATGCCAGTCAGTTAAGCTGACTGGCATTTTTCTTTGTGGGGTATTTAGTCGGTCTTTTCCTCACTACTCTGGGGTAATACCTGTCAGGTCGTT
>NZ_JACSOE010000250.1:0-1432 GCF_014349115.1 Alteromonas sp. BZK5
TAATGCCGATCAGTTAAGAAAATTTTCATGATCGGTTGACCGATCTTTTTAAGGCTTCAAAATCCGATATCAGTCTCTGGTATCGGATTTTTTAATGTCTTTACTTACAAACCTCGATGAAACATTCAGCCATGCAGAAGATTTAAATGCCATCGATAAACTGATGTCGTTTGTTGACCCTGAACTTCTTCAGCAAGCCTATGAGCTATCAGGTGTGGCGACTGTCAGACGTCGCCGTTTGCCTTTAGATTCGGTAGTGTTAACCATTGTCGGCATGAGTCTTTTTCGTAACGATCCTGTCTGGGACATCGCGAATAAACTCAATGTTTCGCTTCCGGGTAAAAACCGCTTTGTTGCTCCGAGTGCAGTGGTACAAGCCCGCCAAAGGTTGGGTGATGATGCTGTCGGTCACGTCTTCAAATTGATGGCACAGCGGGCATTCACTGAATATGCCTTTGAACAGTGGTGTGGTTTAAATGTACTGGCGGTTGACGGCGTAATGTTCCGTGCTCAGGATACTGCTGAGAACCTTGATGCATTTGGTTGTGACCGGAATGCTAAGGGTGATAATCCGTACCCACAGGTACGCATGTGTAGTCTGATGGAAACGTCCAGCCACCTTCTGTTGGCCAGTGAATTTGACAGCCGGGATGTGGGAGAGATGTCTCTTGCACAGCGGCTTGTTCCTTCGGTTCCCGATAACTCTCTGACCCTTTTTGACAGAGGGTATTATTCGCTGGGGCTACTGTACTTGTGGATGACTAAAGGTGTTAATACGCACTGGATGCTCCCCGCCCGTAAAGATTTACAGTATACTGTGAGACATCAACTCAGCGAGGATGATGCTGTTATCACGCTTAAAACCTCTCCTCAAGCCAGGAAGAAATTTGATGGTTTACCCGAAACCATTGAAGCGAGACTGACCCGCTACAAAGTAGATGGAAAGTCTTACCGCGTGCTCAGTTCAATGGTCGATGCAATGCAGTTTCCCTACGAAGAAGTTGTCAATGTGTATGTTCAACGCTGGGAAATCGAACTGGGCTTCAGAGAAATGAAACAGACACTACATCAGGCAAAACTGACACTGCGCAGTAAGAAACCTGAGATGGTTCGACAGGAACTCTGGGGGCTGTTGGTAGCCTACAACCTGATTAGAATGATGATGCTGGATGCCGTAAAAGACATGCCGGAATTATCTCCTTCCCGCCTTAGCTTTGGTCTCTGTATGAGACATATCATTGTATTCTTCCTGACCACATTGCCGGAGACAGTAACTAAACTGCCCGCTCACTATGAATACCTAATGGAATCGCTGAGGATGATGAGGCTCCCTGACAAACGACCTGACAGGTATTACCCCAGAGTAGTGAGGAAAAGACCGACTAAATACCCCACAAAGAAAAATGCCAGTCAGCTTAACTGACTGGCATTA
>NZ_JACSOE010000251.1:0-1426 GCF_014349115.1 Alteromonas sp. BZK5
TGGCACGCATGCGTGCCATCTGGAAATGCTGGAGGGGGCCGAGCGAGCTGCCGAACCAGGCATCGTTGCTGACATTCACCAGTAACTGCGCTTCGGGCAGAAGCTCAGTGACTTCGGCACCAAAGACCGCCTCGTAGCAGATGAGTGCCCCTACGGGCACCCCTGCTGCATTCAGGACGTGCGCTTCCCGTCCCGGTGTGAAGTCGGACATGGGCGCCCCGAGCACGTCGAGGGCCGACCCCAAAAGATCCCGAAACGGAACATATTCACCGAAGGGCACCAGGTGGCGTTTGTAGTAGAAGCCTGAGGGATCGGAGAGGCTTACCACGGCGTTGTAGGTACGGCCCTCCGCCTCGCGTACCGGGACGCCAATCATTAACGATGTGCCTGCCTGATCGGCTAACGCCTCAAGCTCAGCAAGATATGCTTTGGCCTGGTCATGCCACATCGGGATTGCCGCTTCTGGCCAGATCACGATATCGGCTCCGAGATGCTGCGCGGTAAGCGCCTGATAGCGCTCAAGTGTGATGTCCCGGTATCTCGGGTCCCATTTCTTGTCAGTTGCAAGCCGGCGAGGGTAGCGACTAACACGGCACCGACTACCGCAGCACGGCGCAGGCTTGGCCCCTGGACAACCCAGGCAAGCCCGCCAGCGAGAAGTGCCACCAGTAAACTCACGCCAAGCACGCCAAAGACGGGAGCGATAGTGGCAAGTGTGGTGTCGGTCTGGCTGTAGCCAATGAAGAGCCAGGGAAAGCCGGTCAAGAACCAGGTGCGCATCCATTCACTCAGCACCCATGCCGCAGGTAGCCCTAGCCAGAGTGCCATTGCATCCATCTCAGGGCGCAGGCAGCGCACGAGGTACGCGACGCCCCATGGAAAGAGGGCGAGCAGCGAGACAAAGGCCGCCGTGACTAACACCGCCACCACGGGGCCATTGCCGTACTGGCTAATGCTGATAAAGACCCAGGAGACACCCACGCCGAAGTAGCCAAGGCCAAAGAGGTAGGCCGACCACAGCGCCTGACGCCTTGAAGACTGCGCGGTCAGGACAAAAAATGTTGCCAGAGCGATCACCGCAAGCCATGCCCAGCCCACAGGGGCAAAGGCAAGCGGCATGGCGCCTCCAGCAAGTAGAGCCATCCCCTGTCAGAAGCGGCTTATAGCGCACGCCCGTGTATAGGCTAGAGGGTAGCGCGCACTTATCACCCAATGCTCTCTCGCCTCCGAATCCAGGATCAACCCTGTGGCTCATGCTTTCTTGCTCCGCTTAATCAAGCTGCGTCAATTCATTCGGCCGGCTGGCCAGGGTGGCAAAGTGAATGTTTCTGGACTCGACTAGGTGCGCCGTAAGCTGGGAGCTGCTTCGTATTCGGCCAGCACGACAGTGGCTGTGTTGGGGAGCAGTACGTTAGCTTTGCGATAC
>NZ_JACSOE010000252.1:0-1422 GCF_014349115.1 Alteromonas sp. BZK5
TTGAGCCAGTCTTGCACTTCTCTTCGTTGATATTGCGGCATGGTCATTCTCCTTAACAAAAAGAGAACACCATGCCGTAGCTAATTTATGAATTGAATGTGGGGATTACCGGACGGACACTTTACACTTAGTCAACTAAATCGAGTACTGATACCAGGTGGTAAGCTTCTGTTAACCACGCCGAATGTGTATTCGTTACCATCTATCGCAAGATTCTTAACAGGGCGAAGTATTGCAGACCCTTTAGTTGAATTCGGCAAACTTCGAGGCTTAGGGCATATGGGGCATGTGCGCGAATACTCTTCAAAGGAAGTAAGTCGCTGTTTGGAAGCTAGCGGTTTTGTTTTAAATTCCACACACTACAGGTACCATCATAATGCTAGCAGTAAGAAAAAGGCGTTGTTGTCACTAGCCTATCGCGCAGTACCATCAAAGTTTCACCGTGAAATGGTGATTTTGGCAGAAAAGGTGGCTGATACCGATAAATTTGAGCCCGTGGTCATTTCGTCTACAGCCGTACAATAGACTATTTAAGTGAACACCTGGTGATTTCTATATGTCCAATAGTCTCACCTATTACTTTACATACAGCATTGGCAAAAAGTTGCGCTAAATTTGGCTGTGATTTGCTGAATTTATTAAGACAAACGCTCACATTTTCGAACACAAAGGGACAGTTAGCATCAGTAGCACAATAATACTGAGAATAACAAAACTGGCGTTGGCACCTGTTTCGGTTTAGCTTAACAGTCAATTTTTTCTGTTTATTAAATCGTAACCCGATTGCATCCTTTAGCGCTGTTTTTAACTAACTTGCCGTTACTGCAGTTCAAATAGGTATTACATGAAAAGCTTGTACTGTTATACATTGTAAGTAACATTATTGCGAAACGAAAAAATACAAAGCAATTTTAAACAACGTTGGCTCATACCGTGATTAAACACTCTCAAAGAAAAGACATTCAAGGATTAAGAGCTTTAGCAGTATTGAGCGTCGTAATTTTTCATATTTCACCGGCAAATCTTAAGGGCGGCTATTTAGGCGTTGATGTCTTTTTTGTCATTTCAGGTTATTTGATTATTGGGCAAATATGGCGCTGATTGGTGTCGAACGAGTTTTCGTTCACAAATTTCTACAGCAAACGTTTTAAGCGACTTTTTCCTTCGTTTGCTGTGGTGGTAATCGTAACTACGTTCTTTGCCTACATGAACGTTGCCTGAAGATTACAAAACTTATATTCATCGGTCTTGTGTAGGTTTCAAATACCCAAGTAAGGTTGAAATAGAATTGGTTTTCTGTGTAACCAGATTTTCAAATAGTTAAAATGCTTGTTAATGATACGTCTTCCTTGGCGTATTTTCGCCACGATGAAGTCAAGATAAACGATTAGCCAAATAGCATCTAGCCGGCGCGATTTTTAT
>NZ_JACSOE010000253.1:0-1394 GCF_014349115.1 Alteromonas sp. BZK5
CTGTTTGAACATCGCTTCTTGTCGATAAAGCGGTAACCCATACTGATATTTGCTGGTGATGATTTGACTTAACAAGCTTGGCGTTGCGTAGCCTTTTGGAATCACGCTGTGAGGTACGGGCGCTTGTTTAATCGTGTTGCTGATACCGTCTTTCTCACAAGTACGACATGCATACTTGGGGCGAACATGCTCAATCACTCTTACTTGAGCTGGGATAAACTGAAGCTTCTCCGACGTATCTTCACCAATGCGATGTAATTCGCCCGAACAACAGCCACAGATTTTTTCTTCGTCACTAATATCGTGAACAATAACTTCGCGAGGCAGGTCTTGAGGCAATGGTTTACGTGTCGGCTTTTTACGAGTGTAGCTAATCGCTTCTTCAGCTGTTTCAGTTTCAACAACCAGCTCTTCCGCTTCATTGAACAACTCACCTTGCCCTGGGTGGCCTTCGGTACTTTTTCCGAACTGCTTGTGCTGGGCAACACGGAACTGTTCTTCTAAATAGGCAATCCGCGCGCTCTTCTCTTCAAGAAGCGCTTCAAGTTCAGCGATGCGGGATTGGTATTCTTTCTCGTTCATACCGCTATTATCCCGTATTAAGCTGCTGATTACCTTACATTATTAAGACTATTTCGTGATCGTTAATCGCTACTTATGATCACAGGTTATAAGCCGGATGCGTTGTAATGCAACGGTTGATGCCCTATGACATCGTAGCCCGATAACAGCCATTGTAGCTGTTGTTCACTCATATGCATCTGTTTTAAGTTCGCATCGACAGGCCATTTAAAACGATGCTTCTCGAGTTGCTTGTACCAGAGTGCGAAGCCCGTTTTATCCCAATAGAGTATTTTGACCTTATCGCGCTTTTTGTTGCAGAAGACGAACAGTGCATCGCGAAACGGATTCAGGTTCATATCCTGCTCAACGACGACAATTAAGCCATTAATCGATTTGCGGAAGTCGACGACATCCATGTACAGGTAAATGTCGGCAGGCTCAACGAACATCTTCATTCGCTTAATGCCTTCATCACAGCGGCAACCCAGTGAGGGTTAATATTGGTTGGCACGCTCAATTGAACCTCTCCGAGTTGCAGGAGAAGTTCGCCACCCATTTCCTCGGTGTAGGATTCAACCTTCGTGACTTCACGCTTCACCTGAACAAACTTGCTACTTGTTCGTTGAAGCCGGATATCGCGACGTCGGGTATAGTAAGTTTGAACGTTAATCTGTTGCTGACGACAAAACTCTACCGCAGTGAGTCCGCTTTGCTTTTGCTGCTCGAATAAGTTGAGCCAGTCTTGCACTTCTCTTCGTTGATATTGCGGCATGGTCATTCTCCTTAACAAAAAGAGAACACCATGCCGTAGCTAATTTATGAATTGAATG
>NZ_JACSOE010000254.1:0-1385 GCF_014349115.1 Alteromonas sp. BZK5
ACCCTCTCCGATTGCAAGACACCGTGTTGATTTAATAACGTGATTCATTGCTGCCATATATTCGGCTTTTTCGTGAAGTCAATTGACTTCTAGCCTTGATGGTTGTTCGCATCTTGTTGTCTCATCAATCCGGCGGCCTCGAAGGCCCTTGGTATAAACTGATTTGAACAAGATGGTTATGAACCGTTAATCATCAGTACGTTGTCTTTTTGCAATATGTTGATAGGCTTTCTGTTTTAGTTTATTTACTTATCTTTGGTTTGGGTTTCATCGGCTAAGCCGCTGCTTTATTTATCAGTCCTGGCTGGTAGTCCTGTTGATAGTGCAGCATAGCCCAGGCCATTCTTACCATTTTATTAGCCAGTGCGACGCACGCTTTGTTAAAGCTCATGCGTGCTAAACAAGCCCGACACCACTCGCTCACCTTATCGGTTTTATCACCAATATGGCGCAAGGCGGCCCTGGCTCCGTTAATTATCTGGGTCCGTAAATACGTGTTCCCTCGCTTGCTAATACCCAACAATCTCGGGTTATCTCCCGTTGTATGTTGTTTGGGCACTACACCTAACCAAGCGGCTAAATGTCGGCCGCTATTAAAAGCCTGACCTTGTCCAATGCCTGCATATAAGGCGGTAGCAATCAAAGGCCCAATTCCTGTCATGCTCATTAAACGCTCGCATACAGGCTGGCTTTGTGAGAACGCTTTCAACTCCTTATCCATTTCTTTTATGTGCTCTCGCAGTTCCCGCAAATCATTGAGTAAGCCTTGAAACTGTCGGCGAGCTAACATACTCAATCCATTGTCAGCTTCTTCCAGGGTAAACGGCAGCTCTTTCACCAAAGTCGCTACACCCCGTGCATACACAATACCGTATTCGCTCAACAAGCCTCTTATCTGATTACTCAACGCCGTTTGCTGCGCTATCATACGCTCTCTAATCCGATGCATAAGCTGGATGTCTTGTTGGTCCTGAGACTTAAACGGCACAAATCGCATCCCTTCGCGTTGTGATGCCTCGGCTATCGCCTCTGCATCATTGTAATCGTGTTTATTGCCTTTTCGGTATGCTACAACGTATTGCGGTGCTATTGCTTTGACTTCATGCCCGGCTTTCGTCAATTCCCTACACCAGTAATGGCAACTTCCACAGGCTTCCATCACTACAATGCATGGCTCCAGTTGACTAAAATAGGACAACATCTGGTGACGCCTTAATTTCTTCTTTCTGAGCACTCTGCCTGACTGATTCATAAAAACTAAATGAAAAACAGACTTGGCGATATCGAGACCTATTGTTACCTTACTCATGTGACCTTCTCCTTCTTGATAGTGATTTGAACAACCCTATCTTGGCTCATTTGAAGCCTTTATGGGAGGAGAGGGT
>NZ_JACSOE010000255.1:0-1374 GCF_014349115.1 Alteromonas sp. BZK5
GCCTATTATTACAGCCCATACGCTATATCCACTAAAGACTAAATAGATTGATAGCCCACCACCAACTGTTGTTCCTAATACGTTGATTTTCGTAATATCTTTATTTTGAAAGTTGCGCTGCATGCGCGCGAGGCTCACTAAAGAGAAGGAGTTTATGACTGGAACAAGCGCTAAAAAGCTAAGCATCAACCCGGAATTTTTGTAAAAATAATGGTCACTCAATGGGGCAACAATACCGACTATGACAAGTGCAAAAAATATAGCTATTGCTACAAGAAACCAATAGCATGTGGACGCTAGTCTATCACTCCATCTATTCCGCTGAATCAAGATTTGATTCACTCCAAAATTACCGAATAATAACGCCATTTCGGTAATCAAAAAACAGAACGCAATCAACCCGAAATCTTGTACGTCAAGGATTCGAGCCAAAAGAGCGTATATGATTAAAGCAGATGCTTGGTTAAAAAAATTAAGTGTTACATTCCAGAATGTTCCAAATATTGTTTTTCTAGAGTTTGTCATTTGCATCATTACCGACAAAAATTGTTGTTAACGCTCTCATATATTGCAAGATCTACTTTGCATAACTCTCTTATTCTTTTAACTTTAACTGTATCGGCAATGATACTTTCTACTAAGTCTTTATTTGGTGATGAGTTTGTATTTTTGACTTTGATATTAAAGCCTAATTCTTTATTTAATTCAGTTATCCATGAATCTAAGTCGTTAAGAAAACCTATTTTATAGAAGTTTTGTAAGTTTTCTACGCTGCGTTCTATTGCTGTTTTTTGATCAGTGAGTATTTCCTCCAAACTCATCCCAGAAAAAAACCTTGCATATGTGACACCGCTTTTTAACATTTTATCAGTTGAAATATACTCGGATATGTCCATGGTGTTCTTTTTCCAATCCTGTTCTTTATATGTGTTATAAACGAACTCTGATATAAATCGTTCAGTCGGTTCTCGGAGAACAGTGATAAACTTCCAATCATTTTTAAATTCGGCTACTAGTTTTGGCGAAGCATAACAATGACCTGTCACAAAGACTTTTCTACCTGATGCTAAGTAAGAAGCCAGCTGAATCTCTCTAACAGTCTGCTCATTTACTCCAGTAATGTTACTTATTTTATATGCTAGTTTCGTGTCTATACCAGTGGTAAGGGGAGAGTTTTTAACCAAATTTGAATAGATACCATTGAGAAGTGAAATAGAGAGTGATGAGCCTGCACATTTTGGTACGTGGGTAAATACGAATTTTGGTTGACCTTCAACAAATTTTTCAATTTTTCTTTTCGAAAAGTCTTTAATTTTATTTAACATATTTGCTCCATTTGATTATAAAATTTTGCTTATATTAGATACCTAATCC
>NZ_JACSOE010000256.1:0-1350 GCF_014349115.1 Alteromonas sp. BZK5
ATGGAGTGGAAAATAAAAGCGGAAACAGGAACTCTCACAACAAGCAAGCGTTTTCGCGATGTAGCTGCGAAGAGTATTCTAGCTATGGAACATGAGCTTGCGCACGGCGGTGGAAAAGTTAGCTACAAAGACTACATAGGGGCTTTGAAAAAATATCATATTCCATTTTTTGACCGCACGTATATCACTTCTATTGACCAAGACAAGCTCAAAGAATTCGACATTTGGCGAATACAAAAGGCTGGTAAGGTTCTTAACAAATCCACTCTGCTAAATCATAACGCTGCGCTACAAATGGTGTTTAAAGCTGCGGTTGAAAACCAATGGATGTTGCCAGTTCAGGTGCCAGTATTAAGTAACAAAGGAGAGCAGGGGGCTAGACGTGCTGCTTTCAGCGAAGTTGAATATGAGAAGGTCGTAGAAACTCTCGAAAGTATGAGAGACAACAGCCGTAAGGAAAAGACCAGGCAAATAAGGGAACTCTTACTAGATTATGCTGACGTAGTCGTCAACACAGGTATTCGGCCCGGCACTGAAATGGAAGAACTGACTTGGGCTGACATATCAATGACGAGACAAGAGCACCAAGTGATTTTTAAAATTAAAGTACGAAAAGGCAAGACCACGAAACATACTGGCACCAGAACTGTCGTGTGCAAAGATGAGTTTGTCTTTCCCCTAATGAATTTAATGGATCGTTTTCCTAATCGCCGACCGTCCGACAAAATATTTGTATTAGCTGACGGATCAAGTACCAACGAACTAGGTAGAACCTTTGTATCAGCATTAGAAGAAGCAGAGCTGAAGACCAGCCCAGATGGACCTAGAACACTCTATTCGCTGCGCCATACTTACATAACTTGGCAATTACTTAGCCGAACTTTAAGAGTTGATGTACTTGCTCGACAATGCGGTACTAGCATTGCGATGATAGAGCAACACTACAGTCATGTCGTACCTAGTATGTTTGAGCAGGAGCTATCCGGAGTAACGTTCGAAAATAAAGGAGAAAGAGTAAAAAGTAAACGCGCACTCGCACGAGGCTTAAAAACCAAAGAGCTACTTACTCAGCGCTTCAAGGCTTGGGAGGCTGGGTACAGAAGGCGTGGTTGTATTTAAAGCAACGGTATAGTTCCTGATACTCATGGCTCAAGTGTATGTTCGTTCAATATTTGCTGTTCTGCTTCTAAAATATACTCTTCAGCTCTACGCCATGGCAGCCTGCGGCCAGCATTTTTCATTAGAGTTAATTGTAGCGGCCTGACATCTTATTTTGCCTGACCCGATTTTATCAGCATGTTCTGACCCACAATCATTGATTCTACCCTATGAGGCTGGCTCACTTTAATT
>NZ_JACSOE010000257.1:0-1349 GCF_014349115.1 Alteromonas sp. BZK5
AACGCTAGAAAAAGTAAAGTCTGCTGCTGCTTCTGTCCCGTCTATTGAGTCACTCAGACCCACTAACTTATCCGCTAAAGATTCTGACAATGCAGCGTTGGCGCCGATTGCAGAAGCAATTCCGGCGATTCCCGATAAAGTAAAACCACCATTTTCAGAAATAGTGCCTGTTGCAGAGCCACCAACATTTTGCATGCTGAAGCCAATCGTTTGAACAGCATCAGCACCAACTTGAAAATTACCGCTATATGTTCCATCCAGCAGATTCTCGCCACCAAAAGTAGTATCAGCAGCAACCCGATTCACCTCTTCCATCAAAGCGCGGATCTCATCCTGGATAGCTAGACGGTCTTCGTCGGTGTTAGAACCATTGGCAGCCTGAGCTGCAAGGGTTCTTACTCGTTGGAACGAATCGGTAATTTGCTCCATTGCGCCTTCGGCGGTCTGAGCAACAGAGATACCATCGTTTGCGTTACGATTCCCCTGATTTAATCCGTTTATTTGACCTTCCAAGCGGTTTGATATTTGTAAACCAGCCGCGTCGTCTGATGCATTGTTTATACGCAGTCCAGAAGATAAACGCTCGAACGCCTTGTCCAAGCTATTTCCAGAGTTCATTAACTGACGCTGTGCATTTAACGAGCTCACGTTCGTATTTACGGTTAAAGCCATAATAGCCTCCATTTATTTTAATGATTCCGAACCGTTACCTACCCCTAAGCGACGTGTTCGAATTTCACGAGCCGTTTAAAAAAACATCCCGCCTAATTAACTTATCGACAGTAGCGGTGGGATCTTTAATTTTTTGTTTCAAAAATAAATGAGGGAATCACGAATGATGAGCGCCAACCACCGATAGAACATCGGCTGTAGACGTTGCGAAAAACTTTTAATAATTGGGGAAGAACGGAAAAATGGCGATAGTTGCGTCTAGGCAAAGAAGTTCATACCGTTGACATAACACGGTGGAGCATTCGTACGAAAGCCGGAAAGTTGAAAAAACTTATTTATAATTCGTAAAAATAACATGACGGCATAATAAATGCATCAAAATAAGTATGTCAAAGACATGGCGATGCCTTTGACACATTCTGGTTTAAGCAATAGCCTCCGCTTATGCTGACCACCTAGCTCCCCTGGCTTTACCCCATTCACTGGTCAGGGGAGCTGACTTGCCCTATTACTGAAGTAGACTTAGTGCAGCCTGCGGACGCTGATTCGCCTGCGCTAGAATAGTCTGCGATGCCTGTTGTAAAATCTGATTTTGCGTCAGCTTTGCCGTTTCAGCGGCAAAGTCTGCATCTTTTATACGTGATTGTGCCGCAGACAAGTTTTCTGAAATATTCGCT
>NZ_JACSOE010000258.1:0-1315 GCF_014349115.1 Alteromonas sp. BZK5
GAGACTGTAACTAATTTTGTGTAACTGCCTATCTCAATTTACTCTATAGAGAGTTAAGGATAGGCAGATGAACATGAATAAGAAAGAGCTTGAAGCTTTCGCAAAGGAAGCGGCCAAAGGCATTAAAACACCTGAAGACTTAAACGAATTTAGTCAGATGTTGAAGAAAATCACCGTTGAAGCGGCATTGAACGCTGAAATGGATGAGCATCTTGGCTACGAAAGAAATCAAAAGTCTACGTCATCAAACAGTCGCAACGGTAAGAGCAGCAAACGCGTAAAAACAGAAGATGGCGAGTTTGAACTCGACACTCCTCGTGACCGTGAAGGCTCCTTCGAGCCTAAGCTCGTTAAAAAACATCAATCCCGTTTCACCTCCATGGACGATAAGATTCTCTGGCTTTATGCACAAGGCATGAGTACCCGTGAAATCGTCAATGCGTTTGATGAATGGTATGGTGCTGAGATATCGCCAACGCTGGTTTCTCGCGTTACTAATGCAGTTATCGAGCAAGTTGTGGAATGGCAGTCGCGCCCGTTAGATGCCATTTACCCGATTGTTTACCTCGACTGTATCGTAGTGAAAATACGCCAGGATAAACGTATCATCAACAAATCTATCTTCCTGGCCCTGGGCATCAATACTGAAGGTCACAAAGAACTGATGGGCATGTGGATAGCCGAGAATGAAGGGGCTAAGTTCTGGCTAAACGTGCTAACCGAACTTCAGCAGCGCGGCGTAGAAGACATTCTCATCGCTTGTGTGGACGGTCTCAAAGGCTTCCCTGATGCCATTAATGCTGTGTTCCCACAAACGCATATTCAACTGTGTATCGTACACATGGTTCGTAACTCACTAAAATACGTATCGTGGAAGGACTACAAAGCTGTCACAGCAGACTTAAAGCGCGTATACCGCTCAGCAACAGAAGATGAGGCACTGCTTGAACTAGAACGGTTTGCTGAAACATGGGACGGCCAGTACCCACAAATCGCTAAATCATGGCGGACGCACTGGCACAATCTCAATACCTTGTTCAACTACCCAGAGGACATCCGCAGGGCAATTTACACCACCAACGCCATTGAATCTCTGAACAGTGTTATCCGAAAAGCCATCAAGAAACGGAAAATCTTCCCCAGCGATGATTCAGCAAGAAAAATGGTGTACTTAGCAATAAAAGACGCCAGTAAGAAATGGTCGATGCCGATTCAAAACTGGCGTCAGGCGATGAGTCGTTTTATTATCGAGTTCGAGGAACGACTCGAAAAGCACATTAACTAATGGCAGTTACACAGAATCTGTTACAGGCTC
>NZ_JACSOE010000259.1:0-1313 GCF_014349115.1 Alteromonas sp. BZK5
AGACAACAGGCATTGAAGGTCATGAATGACAGGGATATCCAGACCCTCTGCCTTTACCTGAAAAAACAGAAACGGACCGTGGAAGAGTACCAGTGGCAACATTACGATGAACAATGCAATCTCCTGGAGCAACTGTTAAGGCAGGTGTTTTTGTGCCTTGAATGTGAGGCCGGTAAAGGCTCAGAAGCCGTCGTCGCCCAACTTCAACAGATGCAGACGGAAATCGCATTCGGTGGACCACTGAAGACGATGGATACGTCGCTCATCCCGAAAAAGCACCTCCCATGGTTGGTTAAACAGGATAACGTTAACCCGCAACGTTACGAATGGCTGCTCTACCGGCAGTTAACCTCACGACTGAATGGACGCATTTATTTGCCAAATGTTACCAAATACCGCGCACTGGAAGACGACCTGATCCCCCAGACATCGCAGGATACCTTGCTGGCCTCATCAACACTGGACAGACTAAAACAGCCCGCAGAGTTATTGTTACAGGAGAAACAACACCGGCTGGAAAGTGCACTCAAAGACGTTGCTCTCCATATTGATGAGGGAGACAATCGAAATGTGATCATGAAAAATCGTACCGGTACCCGCTGGCGTCTGCCGACCAAAAGCGCTACATCTCTGGTCAACAATCCCTTTTTTAAGCGAATGCAACCGGTCGGTATCGCGGATGTACTGCGGTATGTAGAGCGCGAAACCGGGTTCATGAAATGTCTGACTCATGTACTTCCGATACAAAAACAAGGGTTCACTCATCAGGATGATTTACTGGCCATTCTGATTGCCAACGCCACTCACCGTGGTGTGTATGGCATGGCGCAGATCTCCGATCGAAGCTATGAACACCTGAGTACGGTGCAGGCCAACTATATCCGGCCTGAAACGCTGCATGACGCCAGCGACGTGATCAATAATGCGGTTGCAGCGCTACCCATCTTCCGCCACTACCATATTCAGGAGGACCAGCTGCATGCCAGTGCGGATGGTCAGAAATTCGAAACCCATCTGGAAACCTTTAAAACCCGGTACTCCTCTAAGTATTTCGGCACCAACAAAGGGATCACGGCCATGACACTGGTGGCCAACCACAGCGCCCTCAATGCTCGGATCATCGGTTCCAACGAGCACGAATCACACTATATTTATGACCTGTTACAATCCAACAGCAGTGAAATCAAACCTGACGTACTCTCGACAGATACACACGGTGTCAATCATGTTAACTTCGCCTTACTGGATCTATGCGGTTACAGTTTTGCACCGCGATACGCGCAGTTCAGTAGTGTCATCAATGATCTGTTTGA
>NZ_JACSOE010000260.1:0-1298 GCF_014349115.1 Alteromonas sp. BZK5
ATATATGGGCGCGCCCATATCGCAAGCTATTTGTTCAATTTTTCTTCAAGAAGCGTAAATGCGTCCATTAATGCCTGCTCACGCGTCCCTGAATGCTTTCCAATGACCTTTGCAATGAAATCTCGCTTTTCATCGGCTGTCATGCCGTCCGAGTCGTTGAATCTAACCGCAGCGAAACTAGGTGTCCCACGGCGCTTTTCGTTGTATCTCTGCTCTGCTCGTTGTTGTGGTGTCTTTTCAGTCACGTACTACCTCAAATGTTCATCAATAATTACAAAAGACGCTTCCAGTCCTTAATGAAGTTTTTGACTGCTAAAACTAAAAATGAAATCAATGCCAAAAGAGCAAACTTATCATAGCGATATAAAAGTTTGTCTCTAATAACGTCTTCTAGTGGTTTCAAATGACCCTTCAGCTCTAATCCATTAACTGCGTAGTTGCCAAGCACTAGAACCCCGAAATAGATGACTACTCCGAATGTTAAAGCCCAATGTGTTTTTTTCGACAAGCTAAATACATACAGAAACTCTATCACCCAATTAGGCATTTCAAACCCTTACTTTATGCGTGCGAACACGCTGTTAAAAATCTTTTCAATTTCACGCTCAACAGGCTTTATTTTGGCATCCAGCGTCGCTTTTGTTTTGATACCAGAAATATCCTTCAGATCGTTATAGCCACACCCATAGTCATACATCATTTTGACCCAGCTATCTCGAAACGTACTCAATGTAGCCCCTCGTAATCTAGAGTTATCCAAGAAGCTTTTAAGCTTGTCATCGAGCGACCGAGTTTGAAAGCTTACGCTGCCGTCTTTTTTAGCTTTCCCACGAGGCGTCAATTTGAACGGCTCCAACTTGTCATTCACAAACAACTTCATATCTGGGTTAAGGCCACGATACGTATGCAAATTACTTTTGCCCAGGCCACATTCTTTAAGCCATTCAATATATTCGTCTAACAAAGGCAGAACATGGTCGGCAGTGCGCAACTCTCTTGCTTCACCGTTAAACGCGAGCTCTTTTGGTATATGCCAAATTGAGTACCATTCACCAGACTCACTCATGACGGAACTGAGCGGTAATTGACAAACCTCTTTTCTATCCAATCCCCAATAACACAATCCAAAAATCAACGCCTTGTTTCTTGGGGCGAATTTGGGCTGTGCATTCGCTTCAATCAAATGCTGAATGTCATCTTCAGTAAAAATTACTTCTATCGGCATTACTGCTAAATACGTCCATAACGGTTAAAAACTAAACATATATTCTCTAGATTACATCGCCTAGCTGTCGTGT
>NZ_JACSOE010000261.1:0-1287 GCF_014349115.1 Alteromonas sp. BZK5
TTCCACGGTCCGTTTCTGTTTTTTCAGGTAAAGGCAGAGGGTCTGGATATCCCTGTCATTCATGACCTTCAATGCCTGTTGTCTGACTACTGAGAAGGGCTGATTGTCATCAATATTCTCGTCAACAAACAGGTGAAGTAGCTCTGCCGCTTTCGTGACATTGTCCGCAGCTGACTGCCAGGACAGGAACACTGCTTGTTGTGCAAAGGCGTTGGCGGCTTCCTGTTGTTTTCGGATATGGTAAACAAACCCATCCGTCAGGCGCTCCAGTGCAAGTTGCATGCGCTCTGTCAGATGACACAGTAACCACAGGTGCTGCTGTGAGCGTTTGAAGCGCCGCACTTTACTGCCGTAGTAATCAATAAGGCCGCTGAAGTGTTGTCGATTTTTTAGCGACAGATTGAGCCTGTCCACAACGTCATTTATTTGCGTGTGCCATGGTGCTAACCGGTGGTAAATGGCGAGCTCTTTTTTAAGCTCAGGCACGGTCAGACTTTTGGCACCACCCCTGAGATGGCTCAGACTCAGCCCGTCGTCTTTAGTAGTGATTATGTTGTCCAGAAATACGTTAAGTTCATTACTGGTAAGTTGATTCAGTTGGAGCGTCAGGTCTTTTCTGACCTGTTGCATTGTGCGGCTTATCAGTCTTTGAAGCACGGAGTACTTAGGAATGGCAATGTTATGGCTGGCAAGGTATTCAATGGCCGCATCAAAGAGGTGTCGAGGCTCCAGCCAGGCATGACCAATGTAAACCAGGTGGTGGCACAGAGCATTGAGGTGCTGTTTTTCATTCCACTTATTGTAATTAAGTAGACGCAGTATCCTTGAGTAAATACGGTCACGCTGCATTTTACTGACACTGAAAGGCCTGATCCCTTTACCTCTTTGAATTTGGGAGGCAATAAACTGCATGTCGATACTGATATCACGGAAACTCGGAGCAATGATCACTGGCTTAGATTTAAAATAGCCCAGAAGCGCCACGAAATAACAACGATGTTTAGTAAGCCTGATAGTACGGCATTCGGCCTGTTCTACATCGTTTAGCGAAAAATACAAACGTTGTTCCTCAATAGAAAACTGAGGTGCTGAATACAAGTCTCGTTGTTCTGCCTGAGTCAGAATCGAGAGTTCATTACTAATTGCCATGATGAATAAACGCCAATATGATTGATGGTGTTTATATAAGATGGCAGAATATTGGAAGGTAACCCACCGCCACAGACCATATAATATAATACCTGTAGCGTTCTATGTTACTTTAGAGGGGAAAATCCCTAGAACCCC
>NZ_JACSOE010000262.1:0-1280 GCF_014349115.1 Alteromonas sp. BZK5
GTTTTACGTTTTAAGAAATTCAAGAAATGCTGATACCAGGTACCTTCAAAAATCTCACCGTTATTCAACTCGTAATACCGTGAGCCATAGTGCTTAACCATGGCATCTCCACACCTTCTATCGCTGATCTCACGAATAGGATGAAGTACAAAATGGACTTCGCATTCTAGTGATTCCAACATACTGACTAACTGTCTCACTCGTTCTGAGTTACCAGACATCGCTTTATGCGATACCACTGGACTAGCAACTAATACCCTTTTCATTTTGCCTTTAATTCCTTTTCAGATGTGCTTTGCCTTTTTAGGTAATAAACATTGTAAGAAGCAGCGATAAATAATATTAGCCAACCTAAAATTTCAGCTCTAAACCTATTCATAAAGGTCATGGATACTGCAAAACACATTAAAGCACACTGTAATGCATACATCTTAAAATAGGCGTCTACGTTCCCTTCATCTATTAGAGATTTTCTTACTTTCCTAAGCGTAAAATAAGCTGAGGCCAGCAAACCTATGAATGCTAATAAACCTAAATATCCTTGCTCTGTTAACACTTCCAGCCATGTAGAATGAACTGAACGATTGCGAGAATGTCCAGTATCGACGTTGGAAGGAACATATATATGGGAAACAGCGTCGAATCCTCTAGCTCCTAAACCTAACGGATGATCTTGCGAGACGTCCAACGCAGCAGACCAAAAGGTAAGCCTTGTTTTTCCAGTTTCTTTTTGAGCAGTTTTTTCTTCTGATTTAATAGTTTTCATTCGTTCAATAAAGCCATAGTCAACTATATACGCGGCACCGCAAAGCCCCAAAATAGCTATCCATGCTACTGTTGCCTTTTGTTTTGGCCGTTGAAACGAAGAAAAGAAAAGCTTCCACATAAAGTAGCTAACACTTATAGCGACTGCTAAAAACGACGCTCTACTATTAATTAGAACTATTGCATTAGCTGTAAATGCCCCTGCTATTGCAAAGAAAGCTTTTTCTTTAATAGTACGAGATACCCAAAAGTAATATAGGTTAATCACTATTGCGGGCGCTAAGGCCGCAGCTAGTCCGTTTGCTTCTGGTGCGTCGACTGTACCAACTCCCTCAACTCGATCACCAGCATTTCTTCCTGTTTGAAACACTATAAAACTACTAAACCACGCCCCAAACAGGTAGCCCCAGATTGCTATCCGTAAGTGTTTAGCATTTGAAATAAGTAGAAACGCCAAAATCAGTATAATGAACATTTTTGTGTATGCATCTAACAATTGAGTATGATGCCAAGGT
>NZ_JACSOE010000263.1:0-1264 GCF_014349115.1 Alteromonas sp. BZK5
GCTTTCTATTTTCTATATAGATGTCAATTATTTCAGACGCTTTTTCATCTTCACCTAATTCCCTAAATAGAGAAACAGTGCCGTTGAGGTTTGTAGGTGAAATGTATTTACAGTTTTCCTTGAAGCTCTCATACAATCCATTTATTACCTCATCGCCATTATCATTAAATGTGTCGTGATAAAGTCGCCAAGCATTCGAGAAAGACCCCTCAGATTTAGAAGCTACAATCTGCTGGTTTTTGTTTGCAGCTTTTTCTTTAAACTCGTCTTCAACGAAATAGCCAGTTTTCACCGCTTCTGAAAGTAAGATGTCTAATTCATCCGTTAGCTTGTAGTCATATGCTTGTAATGTAGTTTGCCATCTCTTCTGTTGTTCATTGATTTCTTCATCACCGATTCCGATTAAGGTATATCCTTTACTGAGGATAAACTCTAAAGGCGGTATTTCTTCATTAGTGGTGGAGCAAAAATAACTCCATGCATATAGCACAAGAGAGCGTAAAACTTGATCAGATATTTCTGGCTCAAACTCTTCTGCCAGCGGAATGGCTAGCCCAGCTAATCTCTCTATCTTTTTAAGAATTCGAATGTTTCGAATTCCAAGGCTTGTTGTTAGCTCTTTTAACCTAGAACTATTAGGATTTTTCTCAGAGTATGCAATTTCCGCACATTCTTCTGGGTTAGGTGAAAAGGCAAGCTCAATATCAATTACTTTTTCACGATATTTTTCATAGTCACTTAAGCCATCCTCTCCATCATTAAGGAGCAGTACAACCTTACATTCCTTTTGCTCCTTTAGAAGTGAGACTAGCCCCAAGATATCTTTTATCTCCAGCCCTTTTCCTTTTCTTTCTAAGTCATCAATGCATATCAGTGTTTTATTCAATGACAAGAAAGAAATTGTCTCTATAGCTGGGCTAAATGACTTAACTATCGGTGCACCTTTGAAAAAATTTATAGATTGCCTTCCGAATGATTCGATCAAACTGGTAGTATTGTTCTTGAACGTTTCCAGACTAGCTTCAGTGCCGATAATCTCTTTCTTTATCACATTTTCAAAAATTGTATATTTAAAGGCTTCCAGAGAGTTAATGCCAAAAAGAGAAACATAAGAGTATCGCTCGAGATTTACTTTATTGTCGACACAAGCTTCTTTAAGAAACTTTTTCCAGCTAAAGGTCTTTCCAACACCCCATTCACCTTTGATAGCCATAACTTCAGGTTGCTCTGAAGATAAAAACTGAAAAATCTGGTCTTTTATTAC
>NZ_JACSOE010000264.1:0-1261 GCF_014349115.1 Alteromonas sp. BZK5
TGACGTGGTCAACCAAAATCACACAACCCAGTTAAGCCGCTTTTTGTAAGTTAGCCATGTCAGCCTCATATTGATTTGGACTCTTGTAATCCAGATATGAGTGCATTCGCTGACTGTTATAAAACATAGTGATGTATTGCAGAATATCCTGCTGGGCAGCACGGCGACTCTGGTAGTGACGCCACTGCACTCGCTCTTGTTTCAATGTGCCGAAGAAGCTTTCTACGACGGCATTGTCCCAACAATCACCTTTCCTGCTCATGCTACCTGTTACCTTGTATTGCGTCAGTAACTGTCTAAATTGTCGGCTTGCGTATTGAGAGCCGCGATCCGAATGATGTATCAGGCCCACTTTAGGTTTACGTTGCCACAAAGCCATCGTTAAGGCATCACACACAAGCTGGGCATTCATCCGCGATGCCATACTCCAGCCCACGATTTTTCGTGAGAATAAGTCAATCACTACGGCCAGATACAGCCAGCCTTCTTGCGTCCAGATGTAGGTAATGTCAGAGACATACGCCTGGTCTGGCTTTTGAGCATCAAAGTCGCGTGACAGCACGTTATCGAAGACAGGTTGCTGATGGTCGCTGTTAGTCGTGACTTTGTATTTTCTACGTCGTCTGACGCTCACTCCAGCTTCTTTCATCAAGGCTCTCGTTCGCTGTTTTCCAACCGGATAACCAAGCGAATTCAACGCGCGTTTCATACGTCTTACGCCATAGGTAAAGTCACTGGCATCTGCTACTTTCTGTACCCACTCAATTAACTCATCATGTTGCGGATCCGGTTCAATGTGTTCCTTGCGTCGCACGGCACTATAGTAATTACAGCGACTGACACCAAGAATCTCGCACATCAGGCTAATCGGCCAGGTCTTCTTATGTTGGGTGATGAAACCGTATTTTACTTGGTTTCTTTGGCAAAGAAGACCGTTGCCTTTTTTAAGATCTCTTTCTCCATTTTCAGGCGCTTATTCTCTGCTCGCAGTTGGCGAATTTCTTCCTGCTCGGGCGTCAACTTACCATTGCCACGAAATGCGTGAGCCCCTTCTGATTCTTGCTCTTTAAGCCAGCGGCCTAACATATTGGCACTGATACCAAGACTGCGAGCAGCCTCAGTAATCTTGTAATTTTGTTCTGTAACCAGACTCACCGCATCCAGTTTGAATTCTTTCGAGTAGCTTTTTCGGGTTTTCATATACACTCCAGTTGAGATAATTATCTCTTAACTGGGTGTGTGAATCTATTGGAGCACGTCA
>NZ_JACSOE010000265.1:0-1252 GCF_014349115.1 Alteromonas sp. BZK5
TAATCCTCTGTAGACCACACCAATAAATGGCTGCGGAGGTGGGTTACTACTTATAAGTGTGGCAAATTAGGTAAATATCGTACATTTAATACGGAACAGCCCTGATATGGCCATCAAAAACGAAATTACTATTCTCACGAGAGCAGAACAGGCAGATCTTTATTCCCCACCCATTTTTTCAATCGAAGAACAACGTCTGTACTTTTCTCTGAACGATGCGGAATTGGCAGTTTTTCGGTCAATTCGTCTCAGAGCTCATAGATGTTACTTTGTCGCGATTTTGGGATACTTCAAATCAAAGCCCGTCATCCTAGATATCGCTTACTCGCAGGTTTCTAAGGATTTAATGTTCATCAGTAAAGAGCTGCTTGGCGGCAAGGGGCTCAGACCATTCACTCCCTCACAAAAACAAAAAGATCGACTCTACGCAAAAGTATTAGACCTTGCTGGTTATCACAAATGGGACGAAAGTCAGCACTTCAATTCTCTTTTCGACCACCTTGTTCAGGTGGGCAATGCCTGGCTGGAGCCGCGTTACCTCTTTGATACTGCTATTGAATTCCTAACCAGTCACAGCATTGCTATCCCTAGGTACACCGTACTCCAGAGACTGATAAGCAGAGCGATGCAGCAGGTCAGAAAAGACCTGGCGCACCAACTTAATCAACTCACCAGTCCTGAACTTCACGTCTTTCTGGACAGCATAACAGCCATTGATGACGGACTAAGCCTGAACCAGCTCAGAGGCGGTGCAAAAAGTCTGACCGTACCTGAACTTAAAAAAGAGCTTGCCCTTTATCATCAGTTAGCGCCATGGCGCACGCAAATCAATGGCGTTATCGATGGGCTTAATCTGTCTCTTAAAAATCGACAACACTTCGGTGAGCTCATCAACTATTACGGTAGTAAACTCAAACGATTCAAACGCGCACAGCAGCATCTATGGTTGCTATGTCACCTGACAGAGCGGATACAACTGGCACTGGAACGGTTAACTGATGGGTTCATTTACCATATCCGCAAGCAACAAGAAGCTGCCAACACCTTTGCACAACAAGCAGTGTTCCTGTCCTGGCAGTCAGCCGCGGACAATGTCACGAAAGCGGCAGAGTTACTGCATCTGTTTGTGGATGAGAACATTGATGATAATCAACCCTTCTCAGTAGTCAGACAACAGGCATTGAAGGTCATGAATGACAGGGATATCCAGACCCTCTGCCTTTACCTGAAAAAACAGAAACGGACCGTGGAA
>NZ_JACSOE010000266.1:0-1244 GCF_014349115.1 Alteromonas sp. BZK5
CTGAGGGATCCCCACGAATTTAGCATGTAATCTTGCTCATGCAAGCTTCAGCGGTGAGTTCATCAAGCCAGCGGATCGTCTTTTTCCACTGATGCAGGGTAAATCGCATTGAGGTGTTAAAAGCTCTCAAGCCAAGAAAGTGAAAGGATAGTACGGATTTTGTTTCGGTATTTGCCTGAAAGCGTCGATGCTTGTTACTGACAACTAATAGCATGCCCAACAGTACAGCCACTAACGAAGCCAGTGTGGTAAGCAAGACCAGAACAGTAATGCGTGTCTTGGTTGTGCTGCGATTATTTTCATACCCCAGACCAAAGCGCGTGCTTTTCATATCCCGAAAGCCTTCTTCTATTTGCATGCGCTGGCGATAAATATCGATGACTTGTTTAGATAAGTGACGATGGTAGGGCAATGACGTCGCCAGTAGCCACGGATCTCTTGCGCCATCAGCATATTTCAATGAATTGGTATCCCGTTGGCGCGAGCCATTGGCATTAAACGCTCGTCGACCTTTCGCTTTCTCTTTAACCAACACCAAGGTACAGGCAAAAGGTCGTGACTTGACGATAAGCGCGTTATCAAATCGCTTGGGCCGTGTTGTAGCCTTTAGATAAAGCTCAGCGATAGATTGCCATTCATTACCGCCATCCAGCGAATATAAATGTGGCTTTCGCACACGTCCGACAATATGCCATCTCAATGCCTGCACTTCACGAAACCACGGCGATTTGTAGCCCGCATCAGTGACAATAATGGGCTGGCAGGTATCCGGTAAGAGCGTGTGCAATATCTCTAAAAAGTCTCTATGTGTAGTCGCTTTTGCACTGGCTTTTCTATCATGCACTTCCTGATAAAGGGTAATAGGCCGCCCTTTAACGACAATTGCGGCGCGAAGTAAAAAGTGCTTTTTGCACTTATCCAAATCTGACCAGTCAACGGCAATGACAGGATGTTTACAGGTACAAAATAACCGGCAAATCATTGCATAGATAAACGGTACTTCACGCTGGAGGTGACCATTAGATAACAGCCGGTCAGCCCGCTTAATACGGTGTTTCTCATAGGCATTGGAACGGATACCGCGCCCCATACTGGTCACAGTGGCCGAACCGCTCTCAATCAAGCTTCGCACACAGGCGACAACGGCCTGTTTGCGGGTTTTATGCATTTTATGGCTGACAAAAGAGACAAGATTGTTCAATATAGAGCGTGCATTCATGGTGTTTTCTGTGTTGGTTTTTTTT
>NZ_JACSOE010000267.1:0-1211 GCF_014349115.1 Alteromonas sp. BZK5
ATTAGAAACTGGGAGGAAATCGGTGATGTGAAATTAAACCCAGAGAACAAAAAAGAAGCTGCTTAACAGCTCAGGCGACAACTACCTTGAAAAACGCCGAAGGTTTGCCCATATGATGAATTTGTCAAATTAAAATGGATTATCGGCACCACTATTTTTATTATTGTTCGGACGTTGGTGGTCTCATTCACCGACATGGCCCTCTTAGCACGAGCAGCCGTTATTGTGGTCACCTTGGCATTATTGATCTATTGGTTGAAAAATTGGGATTACCACGTCGAAAAACCTGGAACCGAATAGACGCTTTAGATTGGTGTTCACTTTTTTGCCTTTCGCATAGTGACTTGATAACTATTTAAGGCGTGATGCATTAATTGACCCCAGATAGGCGCTCGTACGTGAAATCTAGAGACGTTTACTGGGCGTTGCCCACTTTGGTAAACAGAGAAACGCCCTGGTGAATATACTTATTAGCGGCAGCGCCGTAATAACAACAGCATTGCACCCATTGCTAAGATAATACCTGTTTGTGGCTCTGGAACAGAAATGTTGGATTGTGATGGCGTGGCGGTTCTAGAAACTAGGCTACTTTCAAAATCCACAGCCAGTTGCGAGCTTTCATTCAGATAAAATATAACGCGACTCGCTTGTTGGCTCGCGCTATCTTCCAGTGAAAACGTAAAAAAATCCTTATTAGCATAAAAAAGCTTTTCACGTGGATTTTCAAACAAATAAGCACTGCTCCATTTTGAATAGTCCGTCTTTTCAATTTCTGGCATCCTTACTATCAACTCATCGAGTAATAAAAGCACACGAGAAAGATTAAACGCTGTAAAATCATAATAACTATCCCCTCGTGATGGCCCATACCGAGACTCTAATATGTCGTCACCACCGCCGAACTCCCCTACTCCATTATCACCATCAAGCCAGTTGGATTAATAATCAAGTGTGTCATCATAGGTAAATGAGACTTCAATCGGGTTGGTATTCAGATCATCAAGTTCAGAGGCAATCTGTGACTCATCGAGATAATTTACGCCGTAGTATTCATAGCCACTATAGTTGAGTGAATTCTCAAATTTTATAATGTCGGCGAATGCTGCCTTACTGATTGATAGTAAAAGTATGGTGGTTAGAATATGCTTCATGCTGTTTTCCTTTTCCAGAGCAGTGAAACATCAGCAAAATATGTGCCTTGCCTTATGTAT
>NZ_JACSOE010000268.1:0-1204 GCF_014349115.1 Alteromonas sp. BZK5
AATCATGCTATTGCCAGTGCAAAATTTATGGAAGAGAAACAAGCTGACATAGCTGAATTGCTTGGCGTGGATAAATCAAATATTCCCAAATACAAATCAGGTAGACAAAAGCTAAGTCCAACTGGCGTCAAGCTTTTAATTGACCGTTATGGGATGCCACGGCAAGCCAAAGGCGAGTACTTAGAGGCCACCCTTTATAAAACGGTAGATGAATATTTACATGCAATGGATGAACGGCTAAATGATCGCTACTGTGCTGCTTTTGCAAAAATATTTAGTAAATCTGACGTTATTAAAGCAATTGCATCTACCGTTTCTGCAAAACCGTTGAAGAACATAGATAGTGACGAACCATTTTCTAAGTTGATGTTTTCACACCAAGGCTGTAAGAAGCATGAAATACCTCATATTATTGAGTGGGTAAATAACGCTATAAAGTCTGATAGCTTTAGAACGTGGTATGAGGCAATGATTGACCATGTTAAACATAAATCAACACAAAGCAGTTATTTAAAACCTACGCCCCCTTCACTAGACGGGGAATGGTCCGACACCCTTATACATCGCGATGATTTCCCCCTTTTCTTTCTATTAGCCGATTTCTATTTCAATCATCCAACTCAATACTCACTGCCCTTCCAGGGAGTTTTTGAGTCTAAGCACTTTAGTACTGAACCGTTGGTGCTTACCGGTGAACAGATTTTGCACACCCCTTCCAAGCATGTGCCTTTTGTTCGAAGGGAAGCTCATACTTTCCTACAAAAAAGCTTTAACTTTTTTAGAGAACAAGACATTGGGGGCTTTTATATATCAAGTGATTTAAATGCTTTGGATGACTTGAAACCTAGTTCCTTTGATTTCTTTTTATTCATGAATAAAGACATGGTGTATCGCTTGTTGATCAACGAATTCTGGGGAACTAAAAGGTTCGATATCGTAATAACTGATATTCCACAGCAAGAAATTTTTCTTGTTTTCGAAAAACTCCGAGACAAGTTTGGATTTGATAGAGAAACAGAGGTGGAATTGAGAACAAAGATCGCGAAAGCGGGTGGATTTATTCCAGGCGCACGCGTTTTGTAAAGTGAAACCCTAACACTTCTTTAATTTAGGGAAACAAGGAGATACAAATGCTAACACTTAAAAATGCACCAAGTAAAACCGGCAGACCTTCAGGGAAAGGACGAAGTAATAACCCTCCCAG
>NZ_JACSOE010000269.1:0-1204 GCF_014349115.1 Alteromonas sp. BZK5
GTGGTAGATGTTCTAGTGTATTAACGGTTTCTCCCTTTTTGGCGAAAATAGTACCCCCAAACCTTAAGTCTTGTTCAACCGTAAAAATTGGTGTTACAAGATAACTAAAACTTTCCTTAGCAACTGGAAGTTCAACTATAGCTGGTTTGGATTCCTGCATTTTTTTCGTCATCTTGGTGACGGGATCATCCTCTAATCCTTCCTTCATTTTTTCCTGAAGTAGTGTAATCATATTTGGCTCTTCAACATCATAAATTCGACCCAGTGCCTCGTATACTTCATAGTCTTGTAAGGCGTAAGTCTCAGCTTGTGTAAGAGAAAGTTCACCGAGAACTTTTCGCCAACCATTTTTAGTATTGATGACAAATGTTGGAACTTTATCTATGTTAAGTCGCATGAAGATAGTTGGGTCTATGACGATAGAGTATGAGCCTACGTTCGTATCAGGCATGGCCTGCTCGATAGCTAAAGCAAACTTTGCTAACTCACCGGGTTTTGCTCCTTGGAAAGCGATGATAACCCGTTTGTCTTTATGTTCATTAGCCAAAGACGTCAGCATATTTCTAAACCAGCGGTCTGGCATGGACATGGAAACGGCAATGTAAGCAAAGACATCCTCGCCGTATCTAGTCTCTTTGTGTGAACGTGCCTGCTGCTCAGCCTTGGCCATGGCTGAAGACATCATACTGGAATCGCCGTAGTCACCATTGGTACCAAATTTTCCATAGTCTGGTCCCTTAAATGCGTTATCTATATCATTTGATTCTAAATCGAATTTATCTTGGGTATTTTTAAGAAAGTCCTGGGCAAGCTTCTTATTCTTTTCAGCGTCGTCATTATTGGTATCGACTATCTCATTGATTGTTTCATTAATAATTGGGGGTAAATCTGCTGGATTTACCGGTTGGATGGAGTGATCAGCACTCTTAGTTTCACCCCGTTGTTTTTGTGATATTTCTTTAGCCAGTTCTTGTATATGCGGACTTAGTTCTGCTTTATTAACGTTCAACTCTTCATTATTAGTTTGAGAAAAGCCAGATAAGGAAAACAGTAGAGTGGCTATTAGACAGGTTACTTTTTTACAGTAAAGCATAAGCATGCGCCTCAATTTGAGATAGAGTTGCTGGGCCAAAATATCGGCTATCAATAGTGGTATCGGATGTGCTGGCAATCCATATTTCGTTATCTTTTAAAGTGTAGTAAC
>NZ_JACSOE010000270.1:0-1189 GCF_014349115.1 Alteromonas sp. BZK5
CCCCCCAGAGCATTCACAATTTGAATCGCAGCCAATCCAACACTGCTCGATGCGGCGGTTATCAGTACTGCATCGCCTTTTTGCACGTTAGCAATTTCGACCAAAGCGCCATAAGCTGTCAGGTACTGCATCCAAGCTGCTGCGCCTTCAGCAAAGGTTAGCCCTGCTGGTTTGAGTGCTACATATTCACTTGGTACGACAATCTCTTCTGCGTAGCAGCCGTTCTGAGAAAGCCCCATCTGAGGGACAATACAAGCCTCGTCCCCAAGGCGTAAATGATTTACCTCTTCCCCGACTTCAATGACTATCCCGGATGCTTCATAGCCGATTCGCGAAGGGAAGTCAGCCTTTTCTATATAGCGGCCTCGCCTAAACATGGCATCAGCACGATTGAGCCCAACAGCTTTGACCGCAATACGTACATTAGTGGCCTGCAAACTTGGACTCGCCAGCGAGTCAATAGTTAATACCTCGGGGCCACCCAATTCATAGAAACGAACAGTTCGAATTAGTTTTCTTGAGCTCATATGCATCCTCAACAATGACTTTTTAAGCAATTACATCAATAACGACTTTACCCATGGATCCCAACTCTACGGCATTATGTGCATCCATTGCCGTGTCTAGGGAAAAGCGTAACGGGTCGAGTAGTGGCTTAATTTGTCCAGCTTCAACAAGAGCCGTAATTTGCCGCAGAATGTCACCATGATGTTTGCGCCCCTCTCCGCTGAGCTGTGGATGTAACACAAAAATCGCTGACAATGTTGCAGAGCGTAATGACGACGGTGCCAGGTTATGTGAGCTGAATGCAGCACAGCTTAAAATATGTCCATAATGTGCAATGATATCTAATGAGGCATCGAGTACAGAGCCACCGACAGTGTCGTAAATGATATCGAATCCTTTGTCTTGGGTGTATGCGTCCACGTACTCAGCAGGGCTTGCAGTGTGATAATCAATTGGCGTGGCACCAAGCGCCTTGAGCCGTTGTTGTTTTCCAGTCGATGCAGTGGCATAAACGTCGGCTCCTAAGGCCTTAGCAATTTGCACAGCTACATGTCCAACTCCGCCAGCTCCACCTTGGATAAGAACTTTCTGGTCCGCTTTAACATTCGCCTTGTCAACCAAACCTTCCCAAGCGGTAAGTGCAACCAGAGGTAAAGCCGCAGCTTCACGCATGGACAAATTT
>NZ_JACSOE010000271.1:0-1187 GCF_014349115.1 Alteromonas sp. BZK5
GTGTCATACATACAAGCTCATCTGGTTGAAAATGATATTCTCTATCCCCGCCATATTATCGAGAATTATCTAACTCTGCTTAGAACGAAAGATTTGATTATTCTTGCGGGTGACTCTGGCTCAGGTAAGACAAACCTAGTTAAGTCATTTGCAAAAGCCGTCGGTGGTAAATCCGTTATTGTGCCCGTTAAACCTAACTGGACATCCAGGGAAGATTTATTGGGATACTATTGTCGATTGGCACCCTAATAGATCCACCCATTTGCGGCGTAATGGATCCACTTTAAACCGTCATTTTCGCCCTCAAACAGGGGGATTATTTCTTGCTTTTTTCTCCTCGTCCAGTCTGATTTTTGTTCTCACGTAATTTGCGATAGCTTTCGCCCTCTAAAACCAATCGATAGGCATTGTGTCTGAGCCGATCGAGCGTGGCAGCACCAAGCAGTTTATTTGGGAATGCCTGACCCCATTCGCTGAAGTCCAGGTTGCTGGTGATGATTGTAGATTTTTGTTCATATCGTTCATCGATTAAGTCGTGGAAGTCTTCATCCTGAGGGGATTTAAGAGGCTTTAAACCGAAGTCATCAATGATGAGTAGGTCTACTTTAGCTAACGTCTGGAAGCGTTTCTCATAGGTATTCGTGGCTCTGGCTGCATGCAAGTTCGCAAGCAGTTTTGCCTGAGTGAAGAACAGTACATCTATGCCTTTTTGTACAGCACAATGCCCGATGGCTTGTGCCAGATGGCTTTTGCCCGTGCCGCACGGGCCTGCGAGCAGCACCGCCACATGTTCATCAATAAACCGGCAATCAGCCAGTTCATTGATATAGGCGCGGTTCAAATTGGGATTAGCATTCAGATCGAAGCTTTCCAGGGTTTTATTGCTCCTAAAGCCGGCACGTCGCAGACGTGTGGCATACTTTTTCTGATCACGCCTTGCCACTTCGTCCTGCACCAGTAAAGCCAGGAAGTCGGGATAACTGAGTTGATGTTCAATGGCCTCACGATTACGCATCGTTAATGAGTCCGTCATACCAGAGAGGCGCAGTTGTTTCAGTAATGGCGTGAGTTCGGGGATCGGGTTGATCATGGGGTTCTAGGGATTTTCCCCTCTAAAAAGACATAATCCTCTGTAGACCACACCAATAAATGGCTGCGGAGGTGGTTTACTTTCAGCTTGGAGCCTA
>NZ_JACSOE010000272.1:0-1144 GCF_014349115.1 Alteromonas sp. BZK5
CCCCAGTGTTGCTGTTGCGAGTTTTTTGATGAAACTCATTCAACAGCGTTTCCGTTATACCTAACTTTTGGATGGCGCGCTCACGATGGGTATTTGGTAATGTTGAGATGGCTTTGACAACACTTATTGCCCATTGAGAATATTCTGCTTCATTTTCCGGGTTTGCACTTTCATCGCTGAGTCGGTTTTCATAACCTAACCCTTCTTTTTCTTCATCTTGATGCATTGATATTGTAGATTTTGTGTTCTTAAATCTAACATCAGCAATTATATCGCTAGTCCAGTGCATTGCTGGGTACTTTCTTCGCATCGTGATAAGTGCGAGTTCTTCATCGAAATACTCTTTACCATTACTGACCGTCAAACCAGCTTGTAGAACTTCTCCCTGTTTATTTGCATAGACCGGTGGGAGTTTCACGATGTCATCGTTTGACATACAGTTACTGCATTCTTGCTCTATATATTTTTTTGCAAATGTCGTGAAAGAAAACTCGGGGTTGTATTTGTATACTTTTTCTAGAAGCATTGTGATTGAACTAGACAGATAGCAATCCAACTTATCTCTTCGCGAATCAGCATCAAGTTGTTTAAGATTTTTACTTAATGTCTGATTGATTACGCTTCTTACGAAAGGCTGATTACTCAATACAAAACTGTCTCTGCATTCTTTGATATTTCTGTATTTTGCAGATAAGCTTTTTATGTTCTGCCAAAAAATCATAACCTCATTTACATCTTCTACACCGCACGCACTGCATAGAGCTGTCAGTTCATCTCTACATTTTTCAGTGAATTCCTTCCGAAGTTTTATAAACTCTTCTTCTGTTAGATGAAGTTCTTGCTCTTCAAATAGTTCTTTGTCGAATTCACCTGCCATTAACAATGAAGGCGTGTGCACGGTATAAAACTCAACATTTTTTCTGATGAAAATCTGTAATGCCCGCTCTACTTTTCTGCAGCATTCAAAAATAACATCGGTTTTCTTATATATGTCGATTCTAATATTTTGATGAAAATTTAGGTACTTTAACTGTCCGCCGATTTCAGCGTAGTCGCTTTCAGAAACTTCACCATCGGCGATCCGCTCTTCTATCAATTTCAACTGCATGAAAATAATCGAGAGAACACATTCGATATTTGATTT
>NZ_JACSOE010000273.1:0-1131 GCF_014349115.1 Alteromonas sp. BZK5
TTATATATCTCACTCTTATCTGTTTTTATAAATGGATATAGTGTGTCATTAAGCATTATGCCATCTTCAGATATAGAAAGTTGGTCACCTGGAAGCCCCACAAGACGTTTGATGTATCTAACATCATTGCTATAAGCAAACTTTGCGATAACCACATCACCTCTTTTTAAGTCTTCAAAGTTTCCGTCTGTGATGTGGTCACCGGTAAAGGGGTTTACTATCCCAAAAGATGCTGGATTCACCAAAATTTTGTCTCCAGTTTTCAAACCTGGCTCCATAGATGCAGAAGGAATGAACATCACTTGTATTGCTAAAGTAATGATAAAAAAACTGGAGGTAGCGAATAAACCGGCAATCTGAATAGTTTCTCCCCACTTCGACTCCTTTCTATTGGTTAACCATTTAGGTGCGTAAGGTGAATTCCGAGCAAAACGGAATGATGTGGTCAACACGGACAATGAGATCAAAAGAAATAAATAAAGAGCTAGCGTCATACTACCGCCTTCTTTCTAAGAGTTTTAACGCGAGATAGCTCAGTCAAATATCTTGCATAAATAACAAGCCCCCAAGATACTCGAGCAACATCAAGTGATATTTCGGTCGTTAGGGCTTCACTTGGAAAATCCGCAACGTCGTCCAATTTGATTGTCACTGTGTCTCCGGAGTGCGAACACTTAAAAACATTTGTATGAGTGTTGAACTCAGCGTTACTGAAAATATTCACAATACTGCCTGCTTTTTTTGGGGTTTGATGCAGGTTTTCACCGACGTTAACGCATTGGATAATCGAGTTGGCCATTGTGTCCAACAGAGAATGAGTATCAGCATCTATGAGTTCAGGTTGCTCATCAATGATCGTGTCCAATGAAATGGCATGCCCCATATACCGATATTGTGATGAAACGCCTTTTTGAAGCGTGACGAAATATGGGTTGTTATATATTCCATCTGAGGTAGAAATTCCCCAAACTTCAAATATGGCCAATTTAAACAAAAGTGTCACAGGCGTTGATTCAGCTATAACATAACGCACTCCGTTTTTGATGCATTGTTGGAGGCATTCTCGGGATTCAAATGTGTTATGGTCTTGAATAGTTGGGTTGTGATTGTAAATCAAATCCAGTTTATCCA
>NZ_JACSOE010000274.1:0-1112 GCF_014349115.1 Alteromonas sp. BZK5
GATTTCATTACACCAGAAGAGGATTTAACGTCAGCAATAATTGGCTCTCTTGCGGTCTCATTTTTTGATTCAGAACTCGACTCAGATCAGCAAGGTCAATCTCCTCAAGATTTAAAAGCGCTGGAAAGCAAACTAATTGGGCCGGTAGTCGATGTGTTTGGTGTACTCGGTTGGGAGTATGTTCCTTGTGAGAGCCTTGATTTAAATATTATTGCCTTTACAAAAATGGAAGAGGTTGTGGTTGTTAAATTTTTATTACCTACATTTGCTGCGAAAAAGGAAAATATTGATGAATTAATTGATACCGAAAAATACTTGCTTTCCAGCTACAAAGTGCTCCTCACAAATGAAGATTTTGATGAGGATGTAAGCGATTATGCCAACGAAAAATCAGTGGCAATAATCTCGCTGTCAAATATTGAATTAATTGACAAAATTTTATTTGAATAAACGATTTGGAACGTTAACCATAGATATTGGTTATGCAATTAATATTTTTTATACTCAACGTTAAACGACACAATTTATATTTGCAGTGTCAAAATTCTATACCAATGAAGAATGAGTCAATAAGGTAGATTTTAATGACACAATCAGTAGTCGTAAATAGCTGCAATAAATACTTTGATACATTTGTTAAAGTAAGCAACCACGAATTATCCGAAAGCGAGATTGAAGAGGCTATTCTGGAATACGAACGAAGTCAACGGCTCTTAGCGTTGAACCCCGGCGACGTATCAGCGGTTTGTAATGTAGCCTACTTCTGCTGGCGAGATGGGCATAATTTTGAAACAACAGTACGAAAAGTATTAAGGCTTAGAAGGGTGATTTTATAGAGAAATACAAATCCGATACAACTTTTCGATTGAAAATATAGCAACTGGTTAAAAGGTTCGCGCTTGAAGGAATCTGCGATGAAGAAAAATAATGTTTTAAATGTACTAGTGTTAGCCGGTGCCACAATGTCTATATCTGGATGTTGGACAAGCGCGGAAGAGAAACAAAAAATAGCTTCTGTGGCTTGTTCTGTTATGAAAGAAACAAGAAAGATGGACTCTGCTATTCGTGTAGAAAAAGTCAATGAAGTAAGAAGAGAGATAGGTGGTGAACCT
>NZ_JACSOE010000275.1:0-1111 GCF_014349115.1 Alteromonas sp. BZK5
CGGTTATAGATACTCTCTGTTTCACTTATTTTTCTGCATATGAATAAGGCGATTAATATCAGCTTTAGGATAAAAAAGTTCAATCACTTCTATCAATTGTGAGCACGGTAATAAGTTGTCTATCCGTGATAGGAAAACCTCTTTATAGGGCTATCAGCGCTTGCTTTAGCTGACTACTGGCAATAATTAACTGTTGGCTCACGAGCAGTAGAAAATGTAACTTAACATGCAGTCATGATCTCACGTTAGGAACTTATTCGGATCTTCCCTAGTATCAATTGAATAACATTTTTATGCTGTTTCTAATTATTTCATCGATCTCGGGACATTCATTGAGACAGGTAACGTTAATCTATATTAGGATAACCTATTGTCAGCAAGTGTTTTTCAACAGTTTCTTGATAGAACTCTGCAAAAAAATCGTAAAGTCATTTTATCGTTGTACGCCCAATGAGTTGAATGGAAGCATTGACTTGTTCCAGCAGCAATTATCCGTGACAAGGAACAGGTGGCCGAAAACTTTTTTGATCTCCACCACATACCAAATTCGAAAGCTAGGTTAAGTTGAATTACCCTATTTTTATTCTCTTGCTAAGTCGCAGTCTCTCTTTTCAGGAGTGTTATTAAGGCTAAGGTTACAGTAACTTAAGCCTGCCTAAGATTACGGACCAATAGTTTCATTTTTAAAAGTCAACAAAAACGATATGTCTTCTTCGGTGGTTTTGGTTACAGAAACTTCTGCACATACAGCGTCGCACAATGCATTTACTATAGAAAGACCTAGCCCAAAGTTATCTTCAGATGTTCTAGAAGCATCTTTTTGCCAAAGCGGTTCAAACATATGCTTTAGATCATCCTCATTAACCTCTGTCCCCACCTTATTTGTCACTCTGAGGTAAACATTACTAGAACTATTTACACCTAAGTTCACAAGTATTTCTGTATCAGTTTTTCCGTGTTCGATAGCGTTATCTATCAGATTACTTATTATCGATTCTACTCCAACGCGATTGCTCTTGACGCTTAACTGAAAATTGGAGCTAATCTCTACCTTAACATTTCTTGCTTCTTTGATCTGAATAAGTTGAGATACTAATTTGTGGATATCTAT
>NZ_JACSOE010000276.1:0-1108 GCF_014349115.1 Alteromonas sp. BZK5
ATTTGCCTCTAACTCGCCACACGACGATACCGCTTATTACCGCAAGTCGATTTACCACCCGTTTCCGGTCCCCACAATGGACACACGCATTGTTACGAAGGCACTTCCTGCCATTATCGACAAGATATTTAAGCCTGGCGTATGCTTTTACCGTTGCGGCGTAGGGATTGTAGAAATCATACCTGCAGCAAACTATCAAGCCGACCTTTTTAGCATAAACGAAGATAAGCCAGCGTTGATGAACGTACTTGACGCCGTCAATGATAGATACGGTAAAAGCACCCTTCAGGTGGCTTCAAAAGGGTTTGATAAAAAACATGAGATGAAGAGGCAATTCCTAACAAAGCGCGCAACTACACGTTGGAGTGATATTCCGATCGTGAAGTGTTAACGCAGCTATGATGCCATCAGAAACCCGACGTTAAGATTTCACGTACTTGCGTGCCTGTGTTATGAGCTGCTCTGTCTGGTGATAAAGGGACAAAATCGCGAAGTGCATCAGTAGCTAGCGAAATTAGCTCAGATTGTTGCTCTTCAGTCATATCGCTTAAGTCGAATTGAGGGTGCAAATTCAATGACACCATTGTTCTAATCACCAACATTCTGGCGTGAATTTTAATATCCTCTTCAACACCACAGTAAACATACCTAGCACAAGCAAACCTAATTAGTCTTGCCATGCTATGAATGTGACTAATATGCTTTTTGATATTTTCGAAATTTTGAAAATCCATGTCGTGGCCCCTTTAAATAAGTAAGACCACATTGTATTAATACGTTTTTTGGGGGAAATGGAAGATTAAAACCAGTGCACATTGTTTTTCGACTTGTACGCTAGTTGTCAGACATAAATGATTTAAGTGAAGGATCAGCCACCAGCCAGACTCCCCTCGATTCATTATAAATAAGGTCCTGTTCAGCCAAGCGTGACAACGCTGCGCCAATCAATGGATTACTGGGGCGCTTACCCAGTTCAGATTCAAGCACACTTTTCGTTTCATCCGTGTACAGCCCTTTGTTCCAGTCCTTGGCTAGTAATTTAAGTAGCACTTTATCGAGCGGATTGAGTTGCTCAATGGACTTAGCAAATTCACTGCGCTCATTTAAT
>NZ_JACSOE010000277.1:0-1107 GCF_014349115.1 Alteromonas sp. BZK5
TAATACCAATTGCATTAATTAATTGACCAACTTTATCCACTCTCTCCAACAGAGATTTTTGACTCGTTCAACATCCGCAATGAATGTATTCCAAGCGCGAGAGACCTGTTCCACTATTTCTTCGTAACCTCGAAATACGCGGTTTGATAAGCAACGTTGCCGTAACCATTGCCATACTTGCTCCATCGGGTTCAGCTCCGGAGAATAAGGTGGGAGTTTTAACAGACTGACATTGGTAAATGGGCTGGCCGTATCGATCGTATGCCAGCCCGCGCCATCCATTACAACAACGGCATGACGCCCAGGCTCTGTCGCTTCACTTATTAATTTCAGATGCTGCTTCATCACCTCTTTATTCACAAGAGGGCTGATAAGCGCCTGAGTATTACCATTGCTCGGACACACCGCCCCAAAGACATAGCCATAATCGAATTGCTGTTGCTTTACTACTCTTGGCCTGCTGCCCTTGGCTGCCCATATTCTGGACGTCTGATTTTGCTGACCGAATCGTGCTTCGTCTTGAAACCAGACGTCAACGCGATCCAGAGGAAGATGACCGGGAGTGTGAAGGATCGTTTCCAGCAGGAAATTTTTTAAAAGTGTCCTGGGTTTGTTGTGATTGTTTAGGGTGTTTAGAGCGACTGGTTATCCAACTGAAACCGAGCGCATCCATGATGCGGTATACGTTTCGCAACTGATAATCGATTTGGAAGGTGTCGCTAATGTATTGTCGTACATCCTGTGCAATCAAACGCCCCCCCTCCTTTTTAACCGCATTTTCTTTGATAAAATGTGCGATCTGTTCTCGCTGGGAGACGGAGAGCTGACAGGGTCTACCCGGACTAGGTTTGGATTGCAGACCTTCAAGTCCGTGCGCCAGATAGTTGGATACCCAGGTATTAACACTGCCTCTGGCAACCCCAAGGTAAGTTGCTATCTGGGTTCGTGTTTCCCCATTCTTGAAATGATACAAAGCTAGATAGCGGGTTCGCAGTTGCCCGTTGGAGGTTTGCTTTGCTAATTGTTTAAAGTCGTCGGCTGTATGCATATCAAAATCACTCGAATATGAATACCACTATTAGATCAAACTTTTAAGACAATTGGTAT
>NZ_JACSOE010000278.1:0-1105 GCF_014349115.1 Alteromonas sp. BZK5
GGCGATTGATCTGATCACCAAACGTCATGAATGTTCCTATCTTTTTTATCTTATTGATATCGCAATATTATTTGTGGGGATACCTCAGGGTCAGAGTACTTTATTGGCTGAGTATTGTATTCATAGTAAATAAAATAAACACTTCAAGGTACATGTTGCCTCACTCGTAAGGAGTGTACTTTACTTGGACTCTATCGCTTATAAACGCTTTTTTATTACTAACTGTTATCTGGTACTAACTCGTTAAGGTGCAAAACCATCCAACCGTTAATATAAATATTTCGAGGCCGCCTAGCATCGTAAATGGCACCAGAAGTAATCAAGTCATTTACTTTTGTTTTGCTAAGCACAAGGTTATCAACGCGATAGTAATTGCGCAGTAATAACGCTTTATCAAATTTCGCGTGTTGACTTGGTGAGACAGGTCTTGTGTGAGCAATGTTTCCGACTTTAAAAGTAAGAGTATCATTATCGACACTAAGTAATTTCAGGGGGACATAGCGAAATCGAGCATCCGATGAAGGGTCTATAGCTCTATAGTCAATATAGAAAAAGTCGTTTTTCTGAGGATTAGCTAAGACCCGCTCTTTTTCACTATTTTCAATAAATGCATTACCAACAAAGAAGAATGCTATTAGAAGAAAACAAACAAGTTCTGCATGCAGCTTTAATAGAGCGGTCACTGGTTCAAGTTGAAAATTACCCCGCAAATAAGCTGGGTTATTATTGAATGGTAAGGCTGACATACAAACTTCCTAGCTGTTTAGTGTTTTTATACCATACCGATTATTTTTCAACCTGTCGCTTTTTCTATACATTCAAACAAGTCCACAGCATTGATCCCTCGAATAATGGGGTCAGAGTACATTTCTCTAATAAGGTATGCTGGCGAATTAGAGTACTTCTCCCACACTGTTATGAAATCACGCATAGTTTAAATTCGTTTTTTAAAAAAAGTACTCTGACCCTGAGGTATCCCCACAAATAATATAACGATATCAGCGAAATAAAAAAGATAGGAACATTCATGACGTTTGGTGATCAGATCAATCGCCAAAAATCACCGAGGCCAAACAGCCATGAATGCTCTATCTATTGTGAACAA
>NZ_JACSOE010000279.1:0-1105 GCF_014349115.1 Alteromonas sp. BZK5
GTATTCAACAGCACTAAGGAAATGATCAAGCCAATCAAATGATTTGCCTTGAATATTTCTTCCATGTGGTGGCTTCGGTAAGTAACACTTAACTCGAAAACCTTCACTGGTTAGTCGCTCTTTACACTTAGCAGCAGCTATTTGACCAGCCTGAGAAATGTCATTATCAGCAAAAACATATACTGTAGACACACCTTCAGGTGGAACAAAAGACTGAATACCTGCGGTATTTAGCAAAGGCCAACAATGAACACCCATAGCATTAACTGCTAAAGCCGTTTCAATGCCTTCACAAATACCAATGGCATTACTGGCAGGACCGCCAAGTTCAATTCGAGCACCAATATACGCGTCCTCGAAAGAGCCTGTTAACATTTTATTATGTTCGTGGTCAATTTTTGATACATTTCCGAAATCATCTCGCTTTAGAAATGTTCTGTGTGCACCAACAATTTTACCAGCAGGTGATTTTACAGGAACAACCATACCTAGATAGTGGTTACCATCAGGCTTGAAATAAAGAGACTCATTCGAAAGAATAAGGCCCTCGTGACAAAGCGCTTCAAGTAGATTGGACGGTAAACCTCTATTTAAAAGATATTGCCAAACAAAATCGCCTTTTTGCATCTTAACCGAACTATTAAGCACATTTTTTAACGTTTTTACTTCTGCTTCCGTCATTTTTGTACGCTTAACTAGCTTTGGCTTTTTGGGGACAAAAACCTGTTTAGGCTTTTTGTCAATTAAGCCAAGGTGTGATGCAATATTCGTTGTAACTTCACCTAGTTTATTGCCACTTAATGCAGATATAGTTGCCAAGCCATCATAAGTATGAAAACTGCAACTTGCATGACAACAATGTCCTGAACCATCACTACGACTTGCTAAAAAGAACTTAGCTTCACGTCCGCATTCAGGGCAAGGTATATTTCGACGTTTGAACAACGTAGAAATATCATCGGAATTAACATAGAGTGAAAACCACTCTTCCCAATGTCCGTTACATGCAGCAGAAACCTGCGCACGAAATTCATTAAAATCACGTTGGTTATCCATGATTCATCTCCAAATATTAAGGGGTAGAAGTGCCACAAGGTATATGGAC
>NZ_JACSOE010000280.1:0-1089 GCF_014349115.1 Alteromonas sp. BZK5
CCCGATTTCAGATAATAAGTGCGACATTCATGGAAAGGTGTAGAAGAGGAGGCCAACTGCTAAAAGTGGTACGCTCTTCTCGTCAAAGAAACAAGCAGTACTACCATGAATTATCAGCAGTTGACCGAGGGCAGAAGATATCAGATTTCGGCTCTTTTGGAACGGGGAATTTCGGTTTCTGAAATAGCTAAAACTGTTCAGTGCCATCGCTCTACGGTATACCGGGAGCTTAAACGCGGCCGCAAGGGCAGACATTATTGTCCTAACGAAGCCCAGATGTTATCAATCAAAAAACGCACATCAGCGCGTAAATACCGTATACCACAGGAGCGTGTTGATTTTATCCGCTTGCTTTTAGAAGCGGATTGGAGCCCAGAGCAAATTTCCAGTGTATTAACGAAAGTCGGTGCCGCTGTCAGCCATGAGTGGATCTACCGATTTGTTGCACAGGATAAACGCTTGGGTGGCAAGCTATATCGCCATTTGAGACAAGGACACAAGCGGTATCGTCGCGGTAAAAAAGAAAAAGCGCCCGCTATCAAGAATGCCGTTTCTATCGATGTTCGGCCAAGCATCGTTGACAGTAAGGAGCGATTTGGTGATTGGGAAATCGACACTGTCTTAGGCAAACACGGCACTGGGGCTATGGTGACTATTTTGGAGCGTAAAACACGATTTTACGTGGTAAAAAAAGTGCCATCTAAGTCAGCAGATGATGTCACCAAAGCAACCATAGAGCTACTCATGCCTTATAAGGAGCATGTGCATACCATCACGGCAGATAACGGGAGAGAGTTTGCAGGTCATGAAACCATCGCAAAGGAGTTGGAAGCTGATGTGTATTTTGCCCACCCTTATAGCTCTTGGGAGCGTGGAGCCAATGAGAATGCTAACGGCCTTTTAAGGCAATATGTGAAAAAAGGAACCGATCTAACAACAGTAACGGATAGCGATATTGAATTCGCTCTATCGCGAATAAATTATCGACCAAGAAAGTGTTTAGGCTTCAAGCAGCCAGCGATTGTATTTAAAGAAATGGCATTGGCTGCTTGATATTGACGAGTGTCGCACTTCGCAGTTGAATTCGGG
>NZ_JACSOE010000281.1:0-1084 GCF_014349115.1 Alteromonas sp. BZK5
TCATACAGTTGGCTAAGAATTCCCGCTAAAAATAGACGAGTAAGTGAGCAACCATTCTGCCGCATGGGTTGCTGGCGTCTAACACCAGAAAAATCACCCAGCCCAACCCGCTGTCTATTTTTTAAGGTGGGCATTCATCTACATGTCTAATTTTTTACCAATTTGATCGCTAAGATGTACTAATTTGATTACCGAGGGAGACTGACGGACTAATTACTTAGGGGCTTAATCGTACAATCTCCACTCGACACCACACAACTCACTTCTGGACATTTCTGAGTTGCATTTTAGCTAATTTAGAAAAACATGAATTAGATAAAGTATGGAAATTTCAAATCAATATGAGGCGGACATGAAGAAATTGAAAAAAGTAGCTTAACTGGGTTGGTCAATTTTGGTTGACCACGTCATGTTCCGGTGAGTACGCAAGTCATTGGCGCTAACGAATATGAAGGTCACTTTGCTTTTGACTTACTCTATAACAACTCTTCAGATATACAGCCTAATACCTTATCGACCGATACGCATGGTACCAATAATGTTAACTTCGCTATATTAGATTTCTTTGGTTACACATTCGCCCCTCGATACGCGAAAATGAAAAAGGTGTTTTTTGAGCTATTTGAAGTGACTGAAGAGAACGGAGGCCGTATTCAATTAAAGAAAGATATTAATCATAAGCTAATTGCTGAAGAATGGGACAATATTCAGCATATTGTTTGTTCATTGAGTCGTAAAACCACCACTCAAAGCACAATCATTAGAAAGTTGAGTAACGGCAAGAGCCGAAGATTGTCAGCATTGCATGAGTACGACCGTTTAATTAAATCTATTTATGTTTTGGAGTATGTTGATAATTCAACGTTGCGTCATTACGTCCAGCAAGCCTTGAACAGAGGTGAAGCATACCATCAGTTAAAACGTGCTATTACTTCAGTTAATGGCAATAAATTTCGTGGGGGGAATGATTACCAAGTATCACAATGGGGTTCTAGGGATTTTCCCCTCTAAAAAGACATAATCCTCTGTAGACCACACCAATAAATGGCTGCGGAGGTGGGTTACTACTTATAAGTGTGGCAAA
>NZ_JACSOE010000282.1:0-1082 GCF_014349115.1 Alteromonas sp. BZK5
AATCTTCTAGTAGATATATGAAAGCACGCCCTGAGCATGATGCATGTTTAAGCTGTGCATTGTGTTCGAGCTTCAAGTACCAAGGTCCGGTTTACGTACTCTTCTGCCGTTTAATTACTAATGATTGAACGGCAGCTTCCGGCCTTGAGTTCAATCAATGGGCGCAACACATCGGTTAAATTTCTGTGCTGGTGTTTCATAGTCTAACGTTTTTCTTGGTCTTTCGTTAAGTTGTCTCGCTACACTGCTAAGTTTTTGTTGGCTGTGGACTGATAAGTCGGTACTTTTTGGAAAATACTGCCGTAATAATCGATTGGTGTTTTCATTGGAACCACGTTGCCACGGTGAGTAAGGATCACAAAGATAGACTTTTATATCAGTGGCTAGAGTGAATTGTTTGTGATCTTTTATTTCTCTCCCTCTGTCCCAAGTTAGAGATTTATATAGTTCCTTAGGTAGTTTTTGAGCGTGTTTGATAAGAGCAGCAATCACGGTCGACGTTTTACTATCATCCACTTTTACCAGCATTACGAATCGAGAGTGCCTCTCTACTAGTGTTGCTATGTAACTGTTGTTAGAGCCACATATAAGGTCGCCTTCCCAGTGACCAGGTATCGCTCTATCTTCAACTGATGCAGGTCGCTCACTTATAGAAACGGCGTCAGGAATTTTTCCTAGACCTAACCTTTTCAGTGAAGATTGACGCGACTTGCGAACCACTCTTTTTGACCGCAAACACTTTTGCAGCTCTTTCTTTAGAGCGCCTCGCGTCTGAATGAAGAGTGTTTTATAGATGGTTTCGTGAGACACGTACATTTCCTGATTATCGGGGTATTGTCGCTTTAACCAACCCGCAATTTGTTGTGGCGACCATGCCCTTTTAAGCTTAACGGCTATCAGTTTACATAACTCTGGGGATCCAATTAACTTACATGGCTTGGGTCTCAATGCTTCATCCCATGCTCGTTGTTCAGCTTTTACGGTGCATGTTCCGGCCCATTCCGATCACCCATTTCGGTTCAATCCGATCACTGATTTCGGTCTAATCCGATCGCCTATTTCGGAGTTATCCGATCAAAAAT
>NZ_JACSOE010000283.1:0-1042 GCF_014349115.1 Alteromonas sp. BZK5
TACCGGGAGGGAGTTGAACCCTCTGGAATTCAACGAATAATTTTGGTTACAGCATAGTTACCTCCTTTATTCTCAGGCTTAGCCTGTCGCAAGCTGGGCACATGCACGTCGTAAGTTCATGGAAGCCAAAAAAGGTGCGGGTAAGAAAGGCAGCGGAAAAGCAGATTGGGCACTCAATCACATCCAAAAGCTCTACCGCATCGAAACGCAGCTAAACGATAAAACGGTCGAAGTGCGCTACCTTACCAGACAAGAAAAGAGCCTGCCGTTGCTCAATCAGCTTCACGCATGGCTAATGAAATCAGTTCAACAAGTGCTACCGAAAACCAAATTAGGTGAAGCGATACAATACTGCTTGAACCAATGGGAAAAGCTTGTACGTTATACACTCGACGGCCAACTAAAGATTGATAATAATCGCGCTGAGCGCGCGATTAAACCGTTCGTGATAGGCAGAAAAAACTGGCTATTTAGTCAAACCGCCACGGGCGCAAACGCCAGCGCAATGCTCTACAGTATCATCGAAACCGCTAAAGCTAACGACCTCAATGTGTTCGAGTATGCGATGACTTGCCTTGATGAACTCAGCAAGCCCGACGTCGATATCGAGCAACTGCTACCATGGCAGTTTGCTAAGCGATAGGTGGTATTGCCGGACGCTTACGGTCAAAACATCGGATTGTAATTTACAATCGTCATTTCTCAGTAGGTCAAAACATCGGATTGTAATTTACAATCGTCACTTTTCAGTAGGTCAAAACATCGGATTGTAATTTACAATCGTCACTTTTCAGCAGGTCAAAACATCGGATTGTAATTTACAATCGTTACTTCTCAGCAGGACAAAACATCGGATTGTAATTTACAATCGTCACTTTTCAGCAGGTCAAAACATCGGATTGTAATTTACAATCGTTACTTCTCAGTAGGTCAAAACATCGGATTGTAATTTACAATCGACACTTTTCAGCAGGTCAAAACATCGGATTGTAATTTACAATCGTCACTTTTCAGCAGGACAAAAAAACGGATTGTAAATTAC
>NZ_JACSOE010000284.1:0-1038 GCF_014349115.1 Alteromonas sp. BZK5
TGACAAACTTGGTTCTGAACGTAAAAAGCTCGAGAAGGAACTGAAATCTTACCAATCGTTGTATTATCAACTAAAAAGTGAGTTAGAGTCCATCAAGTGTTCAACAGCATGGAAGACTATTTCGCCTGTAATTAAAGTGAAAGATAAAGTAATGGGTAATTTAAGCCGATTACATCAAGAAGAAATTATTGCAAATGTTGGGCTTTTATATACAAGTGAATTATTCGATGCCGAATGGTATCTTAGCACTTATCCAGATGTGAAGTCGGACAGCATAGATCCAGCGAAACACTATTTGTTATACGGTTTCAAAGAGGGAAGGATGCCTAGCATCCGATTTGATGGTGACTGGTATTTTAATTATTACGAAGATGTGAAAAGCTCAGGGTTAAACCCATTAATTCACTATCTTAAATACGGACAGGCCGAGGGCCGTAAAACCTCTCACAACCTTCTAATTAAATCCTAAGAGTGAACTATGTACGAAGACAAAAATGTTTTACTTTGGCTTGGTTGTGGCAACGTTGCCTCTAATTTTTTGAATTTAAACTTTAGCAAATTTGACGAGGTTATATTTGTTGATGGTTTAAAACATGCTTGTTGGGAAGTAGAAGGCTTTGCTGAAGACCTCGAATGCTCAACAATTATACTTAACAACGTCGTGTCTGAATCTTCTGTGGAAGGAACCTTTTACGAGATGTCAGATGGGAAGTATTCTTATTTTTCTGGGCAAGAGGCTAAAAAACCTCCGCATGTTGATGTTATAGATTCGTTTAAAGTTAAATCAATTGGATTTACCGATGTCTTAAGTTTTGTAGAGTCGGAAACTTCACGCCTATCAATAATTTGTGAGATTCCAAGTTTAAGTACACGTTTAAGTCAGTTTATTCTAGAACACTGTGATGCTGGTTTCATCGATGAGTTGTACCTCTCTGAGTGGAACGATACGAGCATGGGGCCCTTTTATAGTGACAATGATTCTTTGCTAAGAGAACATCACTTTATTCGAGAATCAACGTTGAAAGAGGGGGATTATAA
>NZ_JACSOE010000285.1:0-1020 GCF_014349115.1 Alteromonas sp. BZK5
AGAAAGCACATCAAATACCGCGTCACACATCGAACAATTACTTTTTAAGAAGACCAGGATTTTTACACCTTCTGGGTTTCCAATATTTATGAAAAAGCGTGAAGGATTTACCATTTCTGGTAGTGATGGAATAATCTCTTTCATAGTTCCTGTTTGCGTTACCCCATCCCATAAATCAGTTAAATTTCCTTTTATGATGTATCGCCCATTACCACCTGATAGAACGTGCTTCCCATCCTCTATAGAGAGAACACGCATCCCAAGTCCTTCTTTCTGTTGTTTAAGGGCTGATACCATAGCTTTATGCATATCATCGGAAATTTGAGAGGATGACGTTGATATGACTTGTGCACCAGATGAACCACAAAAAGACATGCTCATTAATGTCACAAACATATAGATTCTTAGTTTCACTTTATGATTCATCATCGAGTAAATCCATTTTAAATGTTTCTAAAATGTGTATGGTACCGGTGACCAACGGTTTGACTTCTATAACGTCGTAATATTCTTGGAGTTTAGAACGATAATACTCAGTCAAAAAATCCGCAGCATTTGACACTGCACTAGTACCACCAGCTATCGCTACGTCACGTGTTTCTGGTAACTGGTATGCTCCCCCTCCAATCGCAATTTGACTCTGGCCACCATTACCACCAAATGCTTCACCAATCCCTGATAAGCCGCCAGTTAAAGTTCCATATAACAATATTTTATCTCGCTTATTATTAACTAAACGGCCCCTAAGTCCCGCAGAACCATCGTGGCCAGAAGCAAACCCTTTAACAGCAATGTCTACCTCACCGTAATCATATTTACATGTCATATGATCGGTACGTAATTTAGCGCGTTCAGTAGCAGCGTCACCTCTAACTAGATTAGTGACAAAGCATCCTGTTAAATCTACGGAATAACCATTAGGCAAAATCGCTGGTCCTGTTAATCTGACTGTCGCTGATGTAGGGAACTCACTAGCTGCTTCACCTGCTGGCGCTTCAAAACCATTGATAAGTACAAATG
>NZ_JACSOE010000286.1:0-1018 GCF_014349115.1 Alteromonas sp. BZK5
AGATTTAGCTACTCCGTAAAATAGCCTCCGTAGATTTTACTAACGGAGACTTTACTGATGGCAACAAAAAGACGTACACGTGAGCAATGGCAAAGATTGGTTGACAAGCAAGCAGCAAGCGAGCTGACAGTCAGTGAATTTTGTGCACAACATGCGTTAACAGTATCAAATTTTTATCTGTGGCGTAAAAAGCTCAGCGATGATAGTCAACCGTTTGCGCAGCAGGATAACTGGCTTGCTTTTGATATGCCAGCGAGCGGGAACCAGAGTATAGATTCAGCGTGGGAGATTGAACTGGTATTACCCGGTGGTGTGGTGCTGCGGATGAACCGAGCCGCCTGATGTTACCCTTATCCAATGGGCGTATTTGGTTGTACACCGGCAATACCGATATGCGCAAACAGTTTGATGGGCTGGCGGCGCTGGTACAGCGCAAGTTGGGGATGCAAGCGCATTGTGGTGACTGGTTTGTGTTTATCAATAAGCGCCGTACTCAGCTGAAGGTGTTGTATTACTACCAGGGCGGTTATTGTTTGTGGAGCAAACGGTTAGAAAAAGGCACCTTCGCTAACGTGTCTGACGGCAACACCAAAACACCACTCAACAGTGCCCAGTTACAGTGTTTGATTGATGGGATTTACTGGCAAAAAGGTAAACAAAACAGGCGATTTAATTAACTGATTTTGTTATAATTTGCGCCATGAAAACGCCCTCAGATAACACCCTGAAAGATGCACAAATTGCGGCTTTATCAGATGAAATTGCGCAACTCAAGCATCAACTCGACTGGCTTAAACGCCAGTTGTTCGGGCGTAAGTCTGAAAAGGTGTTAGTGGATAATCCGGCCCAGAGCAGCTTGTTTGATGAGGGGGAACCCCACGCCTTACCGGCAGAAACAAAACCGGTGAAGGCCCATACCCGTTCCTCACAAAAGCAACGTCGCGACTCGGATGTCAATGATGAAGGCCTGCGTTTTGATGAGACAGTGCCGCAACAGATTATTGATATACCTGCGCCA
>NZ_JACSOE010000287.1:0-1010 GCF_014349115.1 Alteromonas sp. BZK5
GTTTCGAATTTCTGACCATCCGCACTGGCGTGCAACTGGTCCTCCTGAATATGGTAGTGGCGGAAGATGGGTAATGAAGCCACCGCATTATTGATCACGTCGCTGGCATCATGCAGCGTTTCAGGTCGGATATAGTTAGCCTGTACTGTACTCAGGTGTTCATAACTGCGGTCGGAGATCTGCGCCATACCATACACACCACGGTGAGTGGCGTTAGCAATCAGAATGGCCAGTAAATCATCCTGATGAGTAGTTCCCTGTTTTTGTATTGGCAGCACATGTGTCAGGCTTCGCATGAACCCGGTTTCGCGCTCAACATACCGCAGGACATCCGCGATACCGACTGGCTGCATTCGCTTAAAGAAGGGATTGTTGACCAGAGATGTAGCGCCTTTTGTTGGCAGGTGCCAGCGGGTGCCCGAGCGATTTTTCATGATTACATTGCGATTATCTCCCTCATCAATATGGCGCGCCACGTCTTTGAGCGCGCTTTCCAGTCGATGTTGTTTCTCCTGTAACAATGCGTCAACAGGTTGTTTTAGTCTGTCCAGTGTTGATGAGGCCAGCAGTGCATCCTGCGATGTTTGGGGGATCAGGTCGTCTTCCAGTGCCCGGTATTTGGTGACATTTGACAGATAAATACGTCCGTTCAGTCGTGAAGTTAACTGCCGGTAGAGCAGCCATTCATAACGTTGCGGATTAACGTTATCCTGTTTCACCAGCCATGGGAGGTGCTTTTTGGGGATAAGCGACGTATCCATTGTCATCAGTGATTCACCGGATACGATTTCCGTTTGCATCTTTTGAAGTTGGGCGACGACGGCTTCTGAGCCTTTACCGGCCTCACATTCAAGGTACAGGAACACTGGTCTTAACAACTGTTCCAGAAGGTTTCGTTGTTCGTCATAATATTGCCACTGGTACTCTTCCACGGTCCGTTTCTGTTTTTTCAGGTAAAGGCAGAGGGTCTGGATATCCCTGTCATTCATGACCTTCAATGCCTGTTGTCT